>CAVDJG010000161.1:0-5307 GCA_963609005.1 Acidaminococcaceae bacterium | reverse complement strand
GCTCTGATCACGGTCGAGCAGGTAGGAAGTCTTGTACCATGTGTCGCGCAACTGGTCGATGTCAAACGTATGAGTGTAGTCGTCTTTCTTCACAACGATGCTGCGCTCTTTGGGCGTCGGGTAGCCAATCTTGGCGTAGCCTATGCCGTTTGCGTCCATGTATTCCTTGAATTCTTCCTTGTATTTGTCGCTCACCTGAATTACAACACCGGGATTTTCGGCCAGAAGCATCTTCACTATGTCGTCGCCGGCAAGGTCGTGCAGATTGACATGTATGCCGCCTTCGGTGTTGGCGAAGCACATTTCAAGCAATGTTGTTATAAGTCCACCGGCCGAGATGTCGTGTCCTGACATTATCCATCCCTTCTCTATCATATCCTGTATGGCGTTGAAGCAGTCGGCAAAATACTCCGGATTTTTTACCGTAGGCACATCGTCGCCCACAAAACCGAGGCTCTGTGCGAAGGCACTACCGCCGAGACGCTGTTCGTCGAACGAGAAATCTATGTGGTAAAGCGACGAGTTCTTGTCGTTGACAAGCACAGGCGACACAACTTTGCGCACATCGCTCACCTCGCCTCCGGCGCTTACTATGACTGTTCCCGGCGATATTATCTTTTCACCGTTGGGATACTGCTGGCTCAGCGAGAGCGAGTCTTTGCCGGTGGGGACATTTATCTTCAGTGCGAGGCAGAACTCGCTGAGGGCTTTTACTGCCTTGTAGAGACGTGCATCCTCGCCTTTTTGCGAACGGCAGGGCCACATCCAGTTGGCCGAAAGCGACAGACTTGCCATTCCGTCGGCAAGCGGTGCCCACACAATATTGGTGAGAGCTTCGGCAACAGAGAGCACCGATCCGGCCTCGGGAGAAGCCAGTCCGGCCTGAGGAGCATGTCCAAGGGCCGTGGCGATGCCTTTCTTGCCACGGTAGTCGAGTGCAACTACACCGCAGTCGCTCAATGGCAGCTGTATTTCTCCTTGACATTGCTGGCGGGCTATCTTGCCAGTCACCGATCGGTCAACCTTGTTTGTGAGCCAGTCTTTGCATGCCACGGCTTCAAGCTGCAGCACTTGCGACACATATTTGTCGAGAACGTCGTCCTTTCCGTTCACCGATTTCTCCTCATGCTGGTATTCTGTGTCACGGTAGTGCCGTTCCACGGTCTCGTCGCGCATTATTGTCTTGGGCGAATGTCCGAACATCTGCGCCACGTCGAGGTCGAACGGTTTCACGCCGTCGCCCTGCTTGAACGAGAAATGAGCGTCGCCTGTGGTTTCGCCAACCACATACAACGGCGCGCGCTCGCGTTCGGCTATGCGCCGAACATGCTCTATGTGCTTCTCGTCGATGAGCAATCCCATGCGCTCCTGGCTTTCGTTGGCTATGATTTCCTTCGACGACAGGGTCTTGTCGCCTATCGGAAGCTTCGTCATGTCAATCTCTCCGCCGCATTCTTCCACGAGTTCGGAGAGGCAGTTGAGGTGTCCAGCCGAACCGTGGTCGTGTATGCTGACCACAGGGTTGGTGTCTTCTTCGCACAATGCACGCACCAAGTTGTAGGCACGCTTCTGCATTTCGGGGTTGGCACGCTGCACAGCGTTCAGTTCTATGCCGTTGCTGTAGCGTCCGGTGTCTACCGATGATACCGAACCACCGCCCAGTCCGATGCGGTAGTTGTCTCCGCCCACCACTACAACCTTGTTGCCTTTCTGCGGTTCTTTCTTCAAACAGTCGCGTTTTGTGCCGTAGCCCACGCCGCCGGCGAGCATGATTACCTTGTCGTAGGCATATTTCTCGCTGCCTTCCTGATGCTCGAAAGTGAGCACCGAACCGGTGATGAGTGGCTGGCCGAATTTGTTTCCGAAATCGCTTGCGCCGTTTGAAGCCTTGATGAGTATCTGTTCGGGTGTCTGATAGAGCCACTTGCGCACCGGCATGATGTCTTCCCATCCGCGTGTTGCGCCATTGTCGTCTTTAAGTCTTGGGTAGGCCGTCATGTAGACTGCCGTTCCTGCTATCGGCCATGAGCCTACGCCGCCGCCCATACGGTCGCGTATCTCGCCTCCGGTGCCGGTGGCTGCGCCGTTGAACGGTTCCACTGTCGTGGGGAAATTGTGTGTTTCGGCCTTGAGCGAGATTACGCTTTCGATGTCTTTCACCTGGAAATAATCGCTCGTTGACTGGTCTTTCGGGGCAAACTGTTCTACAACCGGACCTTGGGCAAACGCTACATTGTCCTTGTAGGCAGAGAGAATCTTGTTGGGATTTTCTTTTGTTGTTTGCTTGATCATCGCGAACAGCGACGATTCCATTTCCTTTCCGTCTATTATAAATGTTCCGCCGAAAATCTTGTGGCGGCAATGTTCGGAGTTTATCTGTGCGAAACCGAATATCTCGGAGTCGGTGAGCGGGCGGCCGAGCTGCCCCTCTATCTTGTGGAGGTATTCTATTTCCTCGGGCGAGAGGGCGAGACCTTCCTGCTCGTTGTATTCCTCAATGCTCTCCACATGCTTTATCGGCTCCGGCTCGTGGTTCACCGTGAACACGTTCTGGTCGAGTCCGCTATACAGGCGCTGCAACATGGGGTCGTGGTCGGCATCGGCCGATCCTACGGGGAAATACTCCTCAATACGCGAAATGCCGTGGAGACTCATGTTCTGGGTTATCTCTACGGCATTCGTGCTCCATGGTGTTATCATCTCGCGGCGCGGGCCTACGAAGTAGCCCTCTATCGTTTCGCCCTCTACGGGCACTGCGCCGCCGAAGAGCCAACACAGTTCGCTTGTCTCGTCTTGGCTGAGCTGATGGTCAACCTGTGTGGCTATCACGCTCTTGCTTGGAGTCTTGAAAAATAGAATCATACTTTATAGTATATGTTTTAGTTTTGTTTCCGCTTGCAAAGTTAAGCTAAAAATTCGACTTTGTGAACTAATCGTAAATATATTTACATGCCATACGCACTTTGAATATGAAGTGCTGCTCGGGCAAAGGCCTGGCCTGGCTCCAGTCCACGTGCCAACCTTTTGTCTCAGACGGCGCTCTGTGGTGGCCGTTGCAACGCCTCAAGCGCAACGGCAGAGCAAGGCGCGTGCCACTTGTGTAGCGTAAGTGCGATTATTTTTGTAACTTTGCGTCGCGTTAGCAAAGTGATAAAAAATTTAACCAAAATAAGATGATTTCAGTCGAGGATATGTCGGTGGAGTTCGGGGCGAAGCCTCTTTTCTCCCACGTCAGCTTTGTGGTGAACGACAGAGACCGTGTGGCGCTTGTGGGCAAGAACGGTGCCGGCAAGTCAACAATGTTGAAGATAATATGCGGATTGCAGAATCCCACCGGCGGGCGTGTGGCCGTGTCGTCGGACACGAGCATAGGCTACCTGCCGCAGGTCATGGTGCTGCAAGACGACAACACCGTGCGCGAAGAGGTGGCAAAGGCTTTCGAGCAGACAACAAAGCTTGAACACCGCATCGACGAGCTCAACCGTGCTCTCGCCGACCGCACCGACTATGAAAGCGAAGGCTATGCCGCGCTTGTAGAGGAGTTCACCCAAGCCCATGAACGATATGTGATGCTTGGCGGCGACAACTACAAGGGCGAGATGGAACGCACGCTTGTGGGCCTCGGTTTCACGCGCGACGACTTTGACCGGCCCACCCGCGAGTTCAGCGGCGGGTGGCGCATGCGTGTCGAATTGGCCAAGATATTGTTGCGGCATCCTGATGTGTTGCTGCTCGACGAGCCTACCAACCACCTCGACATAGAAAGTATAAGGTGGTTTGAACGCTTTCTGCAGCAAAGCGGCAAGACCGTGTTGCTCGTGAGCCACGACCGCGCGTTCATCAACAATGTCACCAACCGCACCATAGAGATAACCTGCGGGCAGGTGAACGACTACCGTGTGGGCTACGACGACTATGTGCGGCTGCGCGACGAACGGCGTGAGCAGCAGTTGCGGGCATATGAAAACCAGCAGAAGGAAATAGCCGACATAAAGGATTTCATAGAGCGTTTCCGCTACAAACCCACAAAGGCGGTGCAGGTGCAGAGCCGCATTAAGCAGCTTGAAAAGATTGTTCCCATTGAAGTTGACGAAGTTGACGACTCTGTCATGCACCTGAAATTCCCGCCATGCTTGCGCAGTGGCGACTATCCGGTGATTTGCGACGAAGTGGAGAAGGCTTACGGCGACCACACTGTGTTCTCCAACGTGACGCTAACCATAAAGCGTGGCGAAAAAGTGGCGTTTGTAGGCAAGAACGGCGAGGGCAAATCAACGCTCGTGAAGTGCATCATGGGCGAGATTGCCTACGGTGGCAAACTGAAAATAGGGCACAATGTGCAGATAGGTTATTTTGCGCAGAACCAGGCGCAACTGCTCGACGGCAACCTTACCGTGTTTGAAACCATCGACAATGTGGCACAGGGCGAGATACGCCTTCGCATAAAAAACATTCTCGGGGCGTTCAATTTCGGCGGCGAGGAGTCGGAAAAGAAGGTGCGTGTGCTTAGTGGCGGCGAGCGCAGCAGGCTTGCCATGATAAAACTTCTGCTCGAACCCGTCAATCTGCTAATACTCGACGAGCCTACCAACCATCTCGACATGCCTTCGAAAGACGTGCTGAAAGAGGCGATAAAGGCTTTCGACGGAACCGCTATAATAGTGAGTCACGACCGCGATTTCCTCGATGGCCTTGTCACAAAAGTCTATGAGTTTGGCGGCGGTAAGGTGCGTGAGCATCTCGGCGGCATCTACGATTTCCTCCGTGCAAAGGGTGTGGACAGCATCGACAGTATTGGTTTGTCGCCGCAGGCCACGGCGCAAACGCAGAAATCAGCGCCTGCACCGACCGAGCAACAGCCCCAGAAAAGTTATGCTGAGCACAAGGAAATGCAGAAGAAAATACGCCGTGTGGAGAAGAGCATAGCCGAGTCGGAGAAGAAAATAGGCGAAATGGAGCAGCGCATAAAGGAGCTTGATGCCATATTGTGCACTCCCGAGGGCGCATCCGACATGAATCTCGTAACCGAATACACGTCGATAAAGAAGAACATCGAGGCTGAGGAGGAAACGTGGACATCGCTTTCCGAACAACTTGAAGAGTTGAATGCGCAGTTGTAGCAACGCGTTTCCTTATGTCAATTGTAGGATTTTTCCCGACACGCCTTCTTACATGTGGCTAGCATTGCCTGCTGATCGGTCGGCATCGGCCGTGATTTGCATAGCGGTGTGACGGAGTTTGTGTCGGAGCAGGAAAAAGAAAAGGCCACACTGGCAGCATGGTTTCTGCCGGTGTGGCGCAATACAT
>CAVDJG010000160.1:0-5331 GCA_963609005.1 Acidaminococcaceae bacterium | reverse complement strand
GAGCGTTATGTTTATGGGCAGTTCTGAGAATGTGCTCGCGCTTATTGTAAAGAAGGCATCAACAGTGTTTCCGCATCTGAAAGTGATTACATATTCGCCGCCTTACAAACCGGAATTTTCTGATGAGGACAATCGCGCAATCGTTGAGGCTATCAACGCAGCCAATCCTGATTTGCTTTGGATAGGCATGACTGCGCCCAAGCAAGAGAAATGGACTCATGCACATTGGGCAGAGTTGAATGTCCATTGTCATGTGGGTACAATCGGAGCCGTATTCGATTTTTTTGCAGGAACCGTAGCGCGTGCGCCGTTGTGGTGGCAACGCCATGGGCTGGAATGGCTCTACCGGTTGCTGAAAGAACCCAAACGCATGTGGAGAAGGTATATTGTGGGCAATACACTATTTCTGTGGAACATGGTCGTGCATGAGTGCCGGCAATGAGAAACGGAATACAGTTGAATAGATAATCCACCAAGAAAAGATGTGGTGGCATATTTAGGGAGAGAAATAAAGAGTGGGGCTTTACCATTGTGCATGTAAAGTCCCACTCTTGTTTTTTTGTTTATTCTATTGTGTAGAGTAGTATTACAGTTGCCGTAATCAGAACGGCAATGATTGTAAGTAATGTGAAAAGCAGTTTGCTTAATGCCTTTCTGCGTTTTGTCGAACGGAAATTCCGTTGCTTGAAAATCTCGGCATCATCACGATGGTGGTGTGCCGAATGTTGGTGATGGTGTGTCATAGTTTTGTCTATAATATGTTTTTTTTCGTGTTGCGGTAGCAGCAAGCGATTGCTTGCTGCCCCGTTATTTTAAGTTTTAGAATTTTACGTCAAATTCAAAGTCAAGCATGTTGTAGTTCTGCTTCTGCAAGCTACGGTCGTTCACATAGGCATATTCGGCACACAGCTTTATGTGCTTGCCAATCTCATAATCGGCGCCAATCTCGTAGAACGTTTTAGCTGTGCCCCAACTGGCACTCGGACGGTAGAGGTCGTAACGCGCCTTCACATGCACCTTGTTCTTTATAACAGGCGCGATGACAAGAGCATAAACTCCGTCGGCCTCGTTACCGGCAGCAGTGTTTATTGTGCAGTCCTTGCTGTTAGTCTCGTTCTGGTAGGTGCTTTTAAAGCCCCAACCGTTGCTGTGTATGTATTCGCTGCGGAATGTCCAGTCGTTGGCGGCATATTCGGCACTGAATGCATATCTGTTTACGTCGAGTGATCGTATTCCGCTTTTTGTTGTTTCGGTGCCGTCGGCTGCGGTTACTGTCCATGTGCCTTTCCTTGCATACGAACCAGTCCACCCGAAGGCTCCGATGCGCAGCCCCTTTACAGGTGCAACCCACGCTCCGCCGATGATGTCCTTGCGCTGGTCAACGTCTTTTGTGTTTATACCTTGTCCGTTGAACACGCCCACCTGGTAGTGCAGCAAGTTACGTCCATGCGAATCTTTGAGGAAATCGCCCTGTATCTGAACGCCTATGTCACGTCCGTTGCTGGCATGTCCGCCGTTGCGGTCGGAAAATCCGGCGAGTTTTGTTACGCCTTGCGAATAGCTCATGAAGCCCTGTGTTATGGGGTGCATAGGGTTTTCGAGGGTGAACGGGCGCTTGAACTGTCCTGCCTTTACTTTGAATGCCGGATATTTTTGCCATTCGGCAAAGGCGTCAACCATTCTAGGCGAGTTGCCGAGCGTCGATGTGTTGCCGTTCATCTGGAGTTGCACCTTCCAGTAGAAATCCTGCAGCAGCCGTCCTTCAAGAGCCAAACGTGTCATTCGCATGTTGAACGTGTTGCTCTTGGCGTTGTCCTGACTGCTGTATTGGTATTGGGTCATCACATATCCGCTGAATTTGATGTCGCTCATCACCGAGATCTTTTTCCCGTCGTTTTGTGCGTTTGCCGTTGCAAGCGTGATGGCAAGCAATGCCGCTGCTGTTATTTTCTTTCTCATTTAGGTAGATATTGATTTATGTTTTTAATGTGTAGTCTGTATCGTCCATAGAGTTTGGCGTGACGATTATCTTGCTTCAAGCAGCACGACATTCTCAACATGCGGCGTGTGAGGGAACATATCGACAGGCTGCACCTCTTTCACCACATAGGCGGTGTCGAGAAGAGCGAGGTCGCGTGCCTGTGTGGCAGGATTGCAGCTCACATACACTATGCGTTTGGGGTGGGTGCGCAGTATTGTGGCCACGACGTCAGGATGCATTCCGGCTCTTGGCGGGTCGGTAATGATAACGTCGGGACGTCCGTGTTGACTGATGAATGTGTCGTTGAGGATGTCCTTCATGTCGCCGGCATAGAACAGCGTGTTGTCAATCCCGTTGATTTTCGAGTTCACTTTGGCATCCTCTATGGCTTCGGGCACATATTCTATGCCAATGACTTTGCGTGCCTTTTTGGCCACGAAATTGGCTATTGTTCCCGTTCCGGTGTACAGGTCGTAAACGAGTTCGTTGCCGCTTAGCTGTGCAAAGTCACGCGCAACCGAATAAAGATGGAATGCCTGTTCGGTGTTGGTTTGGTAGAAACTCTTGGGGCCTACCTTGAAACGCAGGTTCTCCATTTCCTCATAGATATGATCGTTGCCTTTGTACACCGAGATGTCGAGGTCGCCAAAGGTGTCGTTGCACTTTTGGTTGTCTACATACAACAGCGACGTGATTTCGGGAAACATGTCGGCTATGTGTTGCAGCAGCGCCATGGCACGTTGTTCGTCGCCTTCCCCATCGTAGTGGAACTGTATGAGCACCATCCACTCACCCGTATTCGAGTTGCGTATCATTATGTCGCGCAACAGACCGTGTTGTGCGCGCAAATCGAAAAAGGTCATGCCCGTTTCATAGGCATAGTCGCGTATGGCATTGCGTATGCGGTTGTGCAGGTCGTCCATGAGCCAGCATTTCTCTATGGGCAGAATTTTGTCGAATGCCCCGGTTATGTGGAAACCGATGCCGTTCATGTTGTCATATTTGAAACCCGACGCTACTTGCTCGCGTGTGAGCCACCTTTTGTTGCAGCAACCAAACTCGAGCTTGTTGCGGTATTCTTGTGTTTTGACCGACCCCAATATCTCGCGGAATTCAGGCAAGGCTATCTTGCCGATGCGCGTGAGTTGGTCGAACACTTGTTTTTGCTTGGCCTTAAGCTGCTCGCTATATGGAAGGTTCTGCCATTTGCAGCCTCCGCACACTCCAAAGTGTTCGCACATGGGCTTTGTCCGCACGTCGCTGTATTTTATGAAGCGTATTACTTCTGCCTCGCAATAATGGTGCTTTTTGCGGCGCACCTGCAAATCGACAACATCACCGGGTACAACAAACGGTACAAACACCACCATGTCGTCGATGCGTGCTATGCATTTCCCTTCTGCTGCAATGTCGGTTATCGTTATGTTCTCAAGTATTGGCAACGCCTTTTTCTTTCTCGTCATAATGTCGTGTATTCTTTCTTTTTTCGCTTGCACATAGCAATTCCGCGCCTCAACAAATGCCCGCAAGCATGGCTGAAGCGTGATAACGGCGTGCAAAAATAGTTAAATAATTTGATTGTTATGCCCTTGAACCGATTATTTTCTTGCCATTTCAGTTCTTTGGGCATGTTTTATGCGTTTTTTGCAGCCGTAATTGTGGTAGAAGAGGTAGGCTATGGCGGTTAGATGCGGTCGAGAACTGTAACAATCAAACCGTTCATCTTGCTCTTGTAGTCGGTGTCGGCCTTTTGGGCTATGCGGTTGGCTATAACCATGCATGCCGTCGTGGCTTTATGTCCCATGAGCTTCGACAGTCCGGCGAGTGCAGAGCTTTCCATTTCGAAATTGGTCACCTGCAGACCTTTATATTCAAACGCCTCTATTTTCTCGTTTTGATGAGGGTCGGCCAACGGTATGCGCAACTCACGCCCCTGCGGTCCGAAAAATCCTCCGCACGCCACTGTTATGCCTCTAATCATGTCGTCGCCGGCAATTCTGTCGGTCAGTTCTTTGTCGGCCTCCACCACATAAGGAGCCGGTGCACACATGTTTCCGCTCCATCCAAGGTGGTTGATGAGTGCGCGTTCCATTTGCAGATCGCACACCGAGTTGCGGCCGGCATAGAAATTAAGAAGTCCGTCGAAACCTATTGACCGTGCCGAGCAGATGTAAGTGCCGCTAAGCGTATAGGGCTGCAGTCCGCCGCAGCTTCCTATTCTAACTATTTCGAGTTGTCGTAGGGTGTCTTTTTCTTGTCTGCTTTCAAAATCGATGTTGGCAAGAGCGTCGATTTCGTTCATCACAATGTCGATGTTGTCGCAACCTATGCCGGTTGATATTACCGTGATGCGCTTTCCCTTGTATTTACCTGTTACTGAGTGGAATTCACGGTTTTGTATGTCAAACTCGATGTCTTCCAAGTGCGGGACCACGAGCGACACGCGTCCGGGGTCGCCCACAAGAATTATCTTGTCGGCAAGATTTTCGGGCTTTAGGTGCAGATGGAATATGCTGCCGTCACCATTGATGATGAGTTCCGATTCGGCAAAACGTTTTTTTGTCATAATGTCTGGTTTGAGGTAATTATTGTTAATAAAGTCTGCCTGCGACACGATGGCGCTATTCGCCAAGCAGACCGCTTTCTTTGGTTCTTAGTGTGGCGAGTGCTTTCTTTATTTTCGATGCACTCTGCTCGAGCAAAGCTTCCTGCTGCGCTATCTGCTTTCCTGCTTGGGTGCGTGCATTTGCTTTCAAAGCGTGATATTTTACTCTTGCTGCCTCAATGTCATCGGCAAGTTTTTGGGCACTTTCTTGCATACGCACGATTTCCTTATACATACTTCTCGTTTCGGCAGAGGCAAACTGGCTGATGTCATGGTAGGTAGTTTGGTCGTTCACCACAAATGCCATGCGGCGGCTTTCCGCATTTTTGCCCAGCCGTTCCTTCACGCGCTCAATGTGTTGCATCATCTGTTGCCGTATTTCGGGCGTTGGCCATGTCTCCCGTATGCGTGTGATTGCGGCGTAGTTGTGAAGCTTGCTCTCGGATATTTCGTCGGCATCGTAGTTGGTTCTGGTTGTCGGCGGCACAAAAGTGTAAACGCAAGCCTTGCCGTCGGGTTGTCTTCTTGTTGTGGCAAACCATGCGAGGCTGTCGGCGTCAGCTTCCACGAAGATGAAGTCGTCGGCCTGTGAATTGAACGGCAATCCGATGTTCTCGGCATTCAGAAACCGGCCTTCGTCAGAATCGTATTTTGAAAGATATATGTCGCGCTTGCCAAGCCCGTCGTCGGAGATGCCCGAGAAATACAGGGTGACACCGTCGGAGGCCAAAAACGGATAGCTTAT
>CAVDJG010000159.1:0-5378 GCA_963609005.1 Acidaminococcaceae bacterium | reverse complement strand
CCCTACCTAGTTCTTCATCATAGAAATTGACGAGTCTGAGTTTCTCTGGATACTTCCGGTATGAATTGTATTCAGTGAATTCAATCACAGCATCTGTCAATATATTCTTTGGCAACCTGCGCCTCCATTTACAGCATTTGTATTGCAGATTCTTCTTGGCTCGCACAACAAAGAACGATTCATGCTGATGTATTTTGAAAAGTTCCTTGAATGCATTGTATCCACGGTCAAATACATAGTAAGAACCTGATTCATAAGGAATTTTCTTCATTGCCATTGAGTCGTAAACCGATGCCGTAGAGATGTGAAAGAAAGCTGGAACCTGAGATTCGAGATCATATAGCACATGCGCTTTTACTCCTCCTTTCTTCTTACGGAACTTTGCCCACCAGAAGACCGACAAACACAATGGAATGGTCGTTGAGTCGAAGGCATATACATTGCCTTTCAACTTGAAGATATCCGTTACACGTTTCTTTCTGGCTTGCTCCATCATATAGAAAGCAAAGTCTTCAAAAATATGGTAGTCGCGATTCTGATTGGCAGAAGCAAATGTTGTTTTCGCAATAGGCTTATGCCCTAATCCTAAATGATATTGCTTTGCTCTATGTGCATCAAAAGCAACAATCAGATCTCGCAAACTCTCTCGATTACTCAATTGACCAAACATCATTGCAAGCAATTGATTCCAACATGTGAAATGCTTCACATAGCGGTTTCCTGCATACTTGCGAACATAGTTGTTAAACTGAGTTCTATTCAAAAAAGCGGTGAGTTGGGCAAAAACGTATTTGTCTTGAAACATAGCAGTCGTTTGTATTTGACTGCAAAGTTACAGAATCAAGTCCGTTTCATTCAAAAACACCACTTAATAGACTGTATTTCAATTAATTCAAAGAACGATTAACCCAATTTAACGGGACAGTAGTGAAAATCCATCAAGAAACAACTCGAAAATACCGAACGGTTTGTTTGCCTGAATAAGAGGCAAAATTAGTGCACTTACCAGTCAGCAATATGTGATTTTTTATCAACAACTAAACCCATAGGCAGAATTAAGTATGCACTAAATTAATTCCGCCAACGGGTAGAAAAGCTTCATTACCATGGTAAAAACGTTTTTAAAGAAACTTCTTTTAGCCACGTTCTTGTGTGCTATTGGAAATGTCGTAAATGCCCAAAACAGTCAAGAGGTTGTCTATTTGAAGAACGGCAGCATCATCCGCGGCTCAATTATTGAGCAAAAGCCCTATGAAAGTTTGAAAATACAAACTGCCGATGGCAATGTCTTCGTCTTCAAAATGGACGAGGTTGACAAGATAACCAAGGAAAAGCCGTTTAACACCCCTTCGGCCAAACGCGAGAGTGAGCAAGAAGAAGACCCCAGTGCTTATGGTTGGGGACGGGCTCCACGCTACCGCGGTTTCTTCGGCGAGTCATACATCTTTGGTTCTGGCGAGTATGAGGAAGACCGAAATTTCATCTTCACATCTCATGGTGTTCAGCTTAATCCGTTCTTTTATGTTGGAGCTGGTGTCGGAGTAAACTATTGGGTTACTAGCGAGGCATGGAGTGTTCCGGTCTTTGCAAATCTACGCAGTGAGCTTCACATGTCGTTCAGAAAGAACGTTTCACCTTATGTAGACACAAAAATAGGTTACAGTTTTGCCGACGTGGAAGGATTCTATTTCAACCCTTCTGTTGGATGTCATTTCTATTTTGGACACAGCAAAGTGGGCTTAGGTGTTGGTGTGGGCTATGTGCTGCAAAGAGCCGAAATCGCCTACTATAACGGTTGGAGTTTGGGAACAAAAAAAGCCAATGCTGGCGGCTTTGAACTAACCGTTGCTTTGGACTTCTGACATAGATCCACGACTTCAAGAAAAACACTTGGTAAATATGATTTACGCGCCCTGTAATGAGATGCCTATGAGCAATCTCCTTGCAGGGCGCGTTTGTTTATTTATGCAAACGCGCTTGCTGCATCGATTGGCAAGAAGGCGGCATGAAACAATACAAGGGTGGCCAGCCATGCCTGCCTACAAAGTTTTCAGGTTTTCTTTATTTATTCGGAAAAAAGCATTAACTTTGCACCCGACCGACAGAGAGTCGGTTAAGGGGTGGCGGAACATTTCCGTCTGAGATTATACCCTCAGAGCTGATCCGGACAATACCGGCGTAGCGAAAAGGTACAACATAAAAAGTACCCCTTTTTGTGTGTTATATTTTAATTTTTCAGGTAAAAAATGAGAAAGATTATCAGTGCGGCGATGGCTGCTGCATGTGTCGCACCCGCAATGGCCGACACCGAACAGGCCAATCTCGACACTACCAAGGTGCAACACCTCGCCGAGGTGGTAGTAAAGGCTGTGAGAGCCCCGCAAAGTGCGCCTTTCGCAATTGCGAACATCAAGAAACAGGAGTTGCAGAATTTCGCCAAGACAGGACAGGAGTTGCCCTTCCTCTTCGCCCGCACACCCGGTGTGCTGGCATGGAGCGAGAACGGTTTGGGCATGGGTCCGGTCTACATGCGTCTGCGCGGAGCGTCGGACAGCCGCATAAACATAACCCTCGACGGAGTGCCACTCAACTCGCCCGAAGACCAGAGCGTGTTCTGGGCCAACATGAACAGCTACGGATCGTTGCTCGGCAGCGCACAAATACAGCGCGGCATAGGCACCTCTACCAACGGCGACGGTGCTTTCGGCGGTTCGGTGTCGCTTGCAACGCTCGCCCCCTCCACCACCCCTTCGCTTGAACTCACCGGCTCCTACGGTTCGTTCAACACTATAAATTTCGGAACCAATTTCTCAACCGGCCTGTTGTGGGACCATCTCGTGTTTGACGGTGCCTACCACGAGACACGCACCGACGGCTACATACACAACACCGAGGGTCGTTCAGGCTCCTACTACGGCAGTCTGTCATGGCTTAGCGACAATTTCACGCTGCGCTACCGCAATGTGGGAAATTTCGAGAAAATGGGCCAGGCATGGAGCGGGGTGACAACCGGCAACGACGATGCCACACTCTACGGCAACGGCATAAACAGCTACAAGGACATGTATGAGCATGGTCTTGGACGCTACAACCCGCTCACCGAGCAGTTGGTGTTTGACGAAAATGCATGGAAATTCCCCACCGATGCCAACGGCAACTACCAGACAAAGCGATATACCATGCGCGACGGCAGCTTGTGGGACAAAACCACCGACAATTTCTACCAGAACCACAACATCCTTTCGGCACTCTGGACTCCGTCGGAGCACTGGTCGCACAACATCACCTTGCACTACACCTACGGCTACGGCTACTACAACGAGTTCAAGCCCAATGCCGCCCTCGCCACAAAGTTCGGAATGAACGAAACCTATGTGAACAGCAGCGGCAAGGTGAAGAACACCAAGTCGGATGCAGTGCGCCAGAAAGGCTTGACACAGAACGAGTATGGTTTGATATACAACGTGAACTACAAAGACGAGGCATGGGATGTCATCGGAGGACTGAACATACAGCAGTTCCGCTGCAACCACTGGGGATATGTGCGCTACATAGCCGATGAGGAAATAGAGAAGAAATATCTCAAGAACGGTGCAAAATACAAATATTACGACTCTGATGCCTCGAAGAACGACTATAGCTGGTTTGTAAAGGCCAACTACAAGTTTGCTTCACACTGGAACATCTTCGCCGACCTGCAGATGCGCTACCTCTACTACTACACCGACGGCATCAACGACCGCTTCCTGAAAGGTTCCGACGGACTTTACCACAACCATCAGATAAACATCAACGAGAACTATTTCTTCGTAAATCCCAAAGCCGGCATAAGCTATACCAATAACGGTCACAAGGCATACGCTTCACTCGCATACAGCAACCGTGAGCCTGAGCGCAACAACTTCACCAACAACGGCAACTATCCCTTGCCGTCGCCCGAGCGGCTTCTCGACATCGAGGCCGGATACCAATATCAGGGCAGCAACTGGTATGCAGGTGCAAACCTCTACTACATGGACTATGTTAACCAGTTTGTACAGACCGGCATGAAGAGCGACATTGGCGAGAACCTCACCACCAATGTGCGCAGTTCCTACCGCCTCGGTGCCGAACTGAGTGCAGGATGGCAGCCCCTGTCGTTCATATCGTTGGAGGCCAATGCAGCACTCAGCTCAAACAAGATAAAGGATTTCGACGAATATGTAGAGAACTGGGACGGCGATGCCGAGCGCGTACACTACAACAACTCCACGCTCGCATTCTCTCCGGCGGCAATACTCAACGGCTTCATCGACATACATTTCGGCGGTTTCCGCGCCACATGGCACACCAACTTCGTGAGCCGCCAGTATCTTGACAACACCAAGTGCAAAGAACGCTCACTGCCACGCTACTCACAAACCGACATCAACGCAAGCTACACCATAAACTGCAAGCGTTTCGCCGGACTGAAGCAGGTGGTGATTGGAGCCGACTTCAACAATATTTTCGACAACCACTACGCCGCAAGCGGATGGACCTACACTGCCGTATCGGCCTCGTCGGGCTACACCGCCGACAAACGCTACACGCAGCTTGGCTATGTGCCTATGGCTGGCTTCACGGCAATGGGACACCTGACGCTCAAATTCTGACGACAAGCATTCCATGCACGGCTTCGGATGCACACTCCGAATCCGTAGCTTCATAACCTTCCGGGCGCAGGTCTGACGGCAACAACCGTACACGGCATGCGCCCGATTTTCTTTTCTTTAAGCAAAACCAACATGACAGAATTCTTATCACTGCACTGGCTCGACATAGCTACCACCATTCTCGGCATTGTCTACCTTGTGCTTGAATACCGTGCAAGCATCGCCCTGTGGTTTGTGGGCATAGTGATGCCGGCAATGGACACATATCTGTATTGGACACACGGCCTTTACGGCGACGCCGGAATGGCTGTCTACTACACGCTGGCGGCCATATACGGCTACGCGGTATGGAAATTCGGACACAAGCGCGGACAGAAGCACGATGCCGAGATGCCCATTACCCACATGCCCGGACGGCTCTACATGCCCGCCGTCTTGTTCTTCGCAATATCGTGGGGCTTAACCTTCTTTGTGCTCAAAAACTACACCAACAGCACAGTGCCCGTTACCGATGCCTTCACCAATGCACTCAGCTTTATAGGTTTATGGGCGCTGTCGCGCAAATATATAGAGCAATGGCTGTTCTGGATTGTGGTAGATGCGGTGTGCACCTATCTGTATGTGGGCAAAGGCATCCCGTTCAAGGCCGCGCTTTATGCCCTCTACACCGTAATTGCCGTGCTCGGCTATATGAAATGGAAACGCATGATGGAGGCAGCAAAGGCAGAATGATGAAAACTATGC
>CAVDJG010000158.1:0-5417 GCA_963609005.1 Acidaminococcaceae bacterium | reverse complement strand
CGAACCTATTGTTTTGGTTGATTTCGGAATGACTATGTGTTGCAGATTGTGGCGCGAATGAAATGCATTGTCGGGCACAGTGTCGCATTGTGCGTCGCCGAGGTCGGCCTCGCGTAGCTGCCAGCACAGGTCGCGCAATTGTCTGAAGTCGGAGTTGCCGCTTGTCGTGAGTTTTCCGTCAAGTTTTATTTTCACTGCGGCCGACTTGGCATCGGGCTTTATGTCGGTCATGTTTTTTGCCGTTTGCGCTGTGGTTGCGAGAGCAAACATCGCGGCGGCAGACACAAGGAGTATTCTTTTCATATATAATCGTTGGGTTAGGTTAGCAAAATAAGGGCGCAACGGGCAATGGGTTACACCAAAGTGTCAATCTGACTTTTTATCTTTTTCAGTTCGTCGCGCACCGAAATCAGTGTTTCAAGAATTTCCGAACTTTTGTCAACTCCGGTGCGGTTGTGGCTGAGCATCTTGCGGGCGGCGGCAATCTTGAAACCGCGCACTTTTACAAGGTTGTGTATGGCACGTATCTGTTCAATGTCCTTGTCGGTGTATTGCCTCACGTTTTGGCCTACGGTCTTCGGCTTCAAGCGCGGAAACTCCGTCTCCCAGTAACGCAGCGTGCTCTCGCGCACATCAAACATTTGCGCCACCTCTTTTATGGAGTAATACAATTTTACGTTTATGTCAGTTTTCAGTGGCATACTACCGCTATTATTATTAAACAATGATTAATTTATTTGCAAAAATAAGCAAAACAAAGTACCTTTGCAAAAGTTTTGAAAGGAAATTAAAGAACAATATATAAATATAAAATGATGACAGCTAATGAAATCCGCGACTCATACAAGAAATTCTTCGAGTCGAAAGGACATACAGTCGTACCCTCAGCCCCTATGGTGATAAAGGACGACCCGACGTTGATGTTCACCAATGCCGGCATGAACCAGTGGAAGGACATCATCCTCGGCACACGCGACCCCGAACCGCGTCGGCGCACCGACTCTCAGAAGTGCTTGCGTGTGAGCGGCAAGCACAACGACCTTGAGGAAGTGGGCCACGACACTTATCACCACACCATGTTCGAGATGCTGGGCAACTGGAGCTTCGGCGACTATTTCAAGGAAGGGGCGATTGACTACGCGTGGGAATACCTCGTCGACGTGCTGCATCTTAACCCTGCCGACCTCTATGTGACGGTGTTTGAAGGCTCTGAAGAGGAAGGGCTCGGCCGCGACGATGAGGCCGCCGGATATTGGGCAAAGCATGTTCCGGCCGACCATATAATCAATGGCAACAAGCACGACAACTTCTGGGAAATGGGCGATACGGGTCCGTGCGGCCCGTGTTCTGAGATACATCTTGACTCGCGCACACCTGAAGAAAAAGCCAAGACACCGGGGCGCGAGCTCGTCAACAAGGACGACCCGCAGGTGATAGAAATCTGGAACATCGTGTTCATGCAGTTCAACCGCAAGGCCGACGGCTCGCTTGAGTCGCTGCCGATGCATGTCATCGATACGGGCATGGGCTTTGAGCGTCTTGTGCGTGCCATGCAGGACAAGCATTCCAACTACGACACCGACATTTTCCAGCCTATAATAAAAGAAGAAGAGGCCATTACCTCGCTCAAATATGGCACCGACGAGGCCACCGATGTGGCCATGCGTGTCTGCGCCGACCACATACGCGCCGTGGCATTCTCAATTGCCGACGGACAACTTCCAAGCAATGCCAAAGCCGGATATGTGATACGCCGCATCCTGCGCCGTGCCGTGCGCTATGCCTACACCTTCCTCGGACAGAAACAGGCTTTCCTCTACAAGCTCATTCCCGTGCTTGTGAGTGAGATGGGCGAGGCCTATCCCGAGCTCAAGGCACAGCGCGACCTCATCCTGCACGTTATTAAAGAAGAGGAAGACTCGTTCCTGCGCACGCTCGAAAAGGGCATCAACATGCTCAGCGAGGCCATGGACGAGATGAAGAAGCAGGGAAAGAGCGAGCTTGACGGTGTTCAGGCATTCCGCCTTTTCGACACTTACGGCTTCCCGCTTGACCTTACCGAACTGATTTGCCGTGAGAACGGCTTCACTGTTGACGAAAAACAGTTTGGCGAGGAAATGCAAAAACAAAAGGAACGTGCACGCAATGCCGCAGCCGTGGAAAACAGCGACTGGGTGAATCTGCGCGAGGGCGAGCAGCAGTTCGTGGGCTACGACTACACCGAATATGAGTGCCACATACTGCGCTACCGCAAGGTTACGCAAAAGAAGAACTCTTTCTATGAGATAGTGCTCGACAACACGCCTTTCTATGGAGAAATGGGTGGCCAGGTGGGCGACCAAGGTGTGCTCGTGAGCGAGAACGAAACGGTGACGATTATCGACACCAAGCGCGAGAACAACCAGTCGGTGCACATCGTCAACGAGTTGCCCAAGAACCCCGAAGCCGATTTCATGGCTTGTGTGGATGTTGACAAGCGCAACGCCTCTGCCGCCAACCACACTGCAACCCACCTCCTTGACTATGCTTTGAAGCAAGTTCTCGGCGACCATGTAGAGCAGAAAGGTTCTTTCGTGTCGCCCACAACGCTGCGTTTCGATTTCTCGCATTTCCAGAAAGTAAGCGAGGAAGACCTGCGCAAGGTGGAGCGTTTGGTAAACGAACTGATACGTCAGGATTTCCCGCTTGACGAACATCGCGACACACCTTTCGAGGAAGCCAAAAAGCTCGGGGCCATAGCTCTCTTCGGCGAGAAGTATGGCGACAAGGTGCGCGTGGTGCGTTTCGGTCCGAGTTGTGAGTTCTGCGGCGGTATACATGCCAAGTCAACCGGACGCATCGGCATGTTCAAGATTATAAGTGAGAGCAGCGTTGCTGCTGGAATACGCCGTATTGAGGCAAAAACCGGCACCGAATGTGAGGAAATGATGTACAAGATAGAGGATGTGCTGAAGGCCATCCGCCAGTTGTTCAACAATGCCAAAGACTTGCAGACGGTAATAGGCAAATACATAGAGGAACACGACTCAATGAAGAAGTCAATCGAACAGTTCCAGGCTCAGGCCGTGGAACGCACCAAAGATGAGCTTCTTTCGCGTGCACGCACTATTGGCGGCGTGAAAGTAGTGACCGCTGTGCTTCCTTTGGAGGCTTCTGCTGCCAAAGACCTCGTGTTCAAGCTGCGTCAGGCAGTGCCTGAAGGACTTCTTGCGGCTATCGGTTCGGTTGCCAACGACAAACCTCTCCTTAGCGTCATGCTTAGCGACGACCTCGTGTCGGAGCATAAACTCAATGCCGGACAGCTCGTGCGTGAGGCCGCCAAACTCATTCAGGGAGGTGGCGGAGGCCAGCCTCATTTCGCCACTGCCGGTGGAAAGAATGTTGATGGCCTGTCGGCTGCGGTTGACAAGGTCGTGGAATTGGCTAATCTGTAAACATCTCAAGTTCCGACGGATAATATTCCGCGGACTATATAACAATCTTTTGATCCGGACTGCCGTGTTAGGCAGCCCGGATTTTTTTTTGTTTCTCGTGTGGCAATGAATTATTCTTCCACTACCGTAACCTGCATGTCGATGTCGGTTTTGGGCCGGTCGCCGCGTGCGGTTTCGCTGTTCTGTATGGCCTCCACAACGTCGAGGCCCTCTTCCACTTCACCAAACACGGTGTAGCCGTTGTCGAGAAATGGCGTGCCGCCAATAGTTGTATAGGCTTCGGTCTGCTCGGGAGTGAACTTCGGAGCACCGGTTTCTTTGCATATACGTCTTGTTTCCTCAACCAACTGGTCTTGCAATGCCTGCAACGCCGCGCGGTCGCGGTTCTTGCGGAGGGTCATTATCTCTGAGCGGTGTGTGCTGGCCAGGCTATTGAATGTTTCCTGTTCTTGCTGCATGGCCATCTGCCGTTCCATCTGCTTGAGTTCTGCCGGCTTGTACACCTTTCCCCAGACAATATAAAACTGGCTTCCGCTACTTTCCTTCTTGGGGTTCACCTCGTCGCCCAACCGCGCTGCGCTTAGTGCGCCGCGCTTGTGGAAGAGTTGGGGGCAAGCAATTTCGGCCTCTATGGTGTAGTCGGGACCTCCGGCACCAAGCATTTTCCCGGCAGGGACATTGCGGCTGTCGGGATCGCCTCCTTGTATCATGAAGTCTTTTATGACACGATGAAAGAGTGTACCGTCGTAATAGCCTTCCTTGGCGAGTTTCAAGAAGTTGTCGCGGTGCTTTGGTGTCTCATCGTAGAGACGGACGATGATGTCGCCCATGTTTGTGCTGATTTTTACTTTTGCCATTCTGTATGTTGTTACTTGTTATTCTGTTACAAAGTTACTATATTTCGCTGAAACCAAGCCTCGCTTCGTCACCGAAACCCAAACGGCGGCCATGCATCGTTTAAATCATCATAAACTTGTCCACATTATGTGGAATATGTCGTTGTTTGATTTGCCGTTTACGTCGATAATGCTTATTTTTGCCGTATTAACAACAACTAAATGCAAAAGACATGACAGAAAAAGGTTACACAACAAAGCGTTTCGGACAACCCACGAAACGTTATGTGCAGACAATGGATTTGAAAGACGATGACCAATTGATAGTGAAATATCGTGAGGCCCACGACAAGGCACATTTCTGGGATGAGATAAAACGCGGAATACAATCGGTGGGCATACTTGAAATGGAGCTCTACATTCTCGGCAGACGGCTCGTAATGATAGTCGATGCACCGGTTGATTTCAACTGGGACGATGCCATGAAGAAGCTTGCCACGCTGCCGCGTCAGGCCGAATGGGAACGTTATGTGGCGCAATTCCAGGGATGTGATGCCGATGCCACCTCCGACGAGAAATGGCAGATGATGCAACGCATGTTCTATCTGTATGAATAGGGCAGGGCTGTTTACTGATAATCGGTATTGTGCGATTAATAAGGAAACCCTGATTTATACATGTGTATAATCGGAGATAAACATCACACCTACCTATGAACGTCTGCATCCCACCATGCTTTCGCTTATGCGTAAAGCCGTCAATCGTCCGTTTATGACCGACGATTTGCCTCATGTGATTTGCAGTATTCTCGGCATCCATACTAAATGGTATTCCATAGCGCAGCATTGTTAGTTCTCTATATAAGCCACGCAAGCATCGTGTATTACAGAGGGAGTCTGATAAAGCAGTGTATTATGATTGACAAATGTCGGATGAACCACAAAAAATCCCCAAGACTTCTGCGTCCTGGGGATTTCTGTTCGTTTTTCAGGATTGTTCCTGGCAACTACCTTAAAAACCAATAACCTATTTATCTAACCTTATCTTTATATGAAAAAACTATCTTCGCTTTGCTGCCCGTAGGCAGGTGCTGGGCTTGTGGCCTATCCTATTTGTATCTGTCGGCTCACTTTGTGCTCTTCCTTGT
>CAVDJG010000157.1:0-5420 GCA_963609005.1 Acidaminococcaceae bacterium | reverse complement strand
GCTTGGGGAACTAACGCCGTGACGCTGCAAGACACGCCCTATGACGAGGCCGAATATATTAAGGAGTGGTATAAGAATAACTGCGAGAACATTGACAATGTGGTGCTCAACGGCATCGAGTCGGGCATAGGCGGCATCACCACAATGCCTGCTTCGGCCACCGACAACACATTATATAATGTGCAGGGACAAAAGGTAAGCGCTGCCTACAAGGGCATCGTCATACAGAACGGAAAGAAGTCGTTGCGACGCTAACGACCACTACACACAAAAAAGGTGAAGCCTTATTGCGGGCTTCACCTTTTTTTGTGACATTACGGAACGGTGTTCCGCCAGAAAATTTGCTTATCGGTGCAGCAGGTTGAGCTTCACCTTTGGTGCGAGCACATTGTTCACTTTTGTCGTGCCGGGCTTCACGTCGGCCGTGAGCGTGGCTTTCACGTCTTGCGACGATGCAGCTACAATGAATTGGCAACGCCCGCCGTCGATGCGCCATGCCGAAGCCTTCTCGTCAAACGAGGCAAGGTCGGCGGCCTTCACGCGCATTATTACGGTTTCGCTTTCACCCGGTTTCAGTTCGGCAGTCTTGGCATAAGCCTTCAACTCCTTCACCGGTTTGTTGAGTTGCTTGCTGCGCGGGTCGCTGAAATAGAGCTGCACAACCTCTTTTCCGTTTGCCTTGCCGGTATTGGTAATCTTCACGCTCACCTCATACTCATCGCCTTTGCTTGCAATCTTGGCATCGGAGTAGCCGAAGGTGGTATAACTCAAGCCATAGCCAAAGGGGAACGACACGGGCACACCAAACGAGTCGAAATAGCGGTAGCCCACATATACATCCTCCTCATAGTTGGTGTAGTCGTAGTTTTTGCGCTCGGCCTGGATCTTACCGTGGTTTGTAAGGTCGTAGTCGGGTTCCATGTCTATGGGGAAATTCTTCATCGAAGCATGGTCGGTGCAGTTCACAGGCCACGTCATTGTGAGCTTTCCCGAAGGCGATGCCTTGCCGCACAGCACGTCGGCCACGCTGTTTCCGCCTTCCTGTCCGGCCTGCCATGCACAGAGTATGGCATCGGGTTTCTGCTTCCAAGAGGCAGTTTCTATCACGCCGCCGATGTTGAGCAGCACCACCACTTTCTTGCCTGCGGCATGATAGGCGGCACACACCTGCTCGATGAGCTTCTGTTCGGCCGAAGAAAGGTTGAAGTCGCTCAACTTTCTGTCGGCAAATTCGCCTGCCAAACGGCCAATTGTGATCACCGCAACATCGGCCTTGGCCACCTGATGGGCCAGTTGGCTGTCGCTGAATGTCATTTCCTCGGGCAGCGGCAACGGCAGATACTTGGCAAAGGGATTGCCATCGTTGGCATGTGCCACGCGCTTCTTTTCGGCTGCGATGTGCTTGGCGTATGCATCGGCAAGCGAGGCATCGAGCTGCAACCCGGCATTCTTCAGTCCGTCAACGAGCGACACCACATAGGCATGGTTGACGTTTCCCGAACCAGTGCCGCCGGCAATGAAGTCGTAGGACGTGCATCCGTAGAGTGCCACATTGTGCACTCCGCCGCCAAACGGCAGTGCCCCGTTGTTGGTGAGAAGCACCATGCCCTCTGCTGCGCTCTGCCTTGTCACGGCGGCATGAGCCTTGAGGTCGGGGCGGTTGGTGCACTTGTAGCCGTTGTATCGCGGTGTGCGCTCGGTGAGTTTGAGCACGCGGGCCACACAGGTGTCGAGAGCCTGCTCAGCCAGAGTGCCGTCTTTCACGCCGTTGACAATGGCAGTAAACTGCTCGTCGCGCCCCGGCTCCAGCAAGTCGTTGCCTGCCTCTATCTGCCGGGCACCGTCGCTACCGCCAAACCAGTCGGTCATCACCAGTCCGTCAAATCCCCATTCGTCGCGCAGGACGGTCTGCAGAAGCTGCCTGTTCTGCGAGGCATACACACCGTTGATGTAGTTGTAAGACGACATCACCGTCCAGGGATGGCCTTCCTTGACTGCTATTTCAAACCCTTTGAGATAGATTTCGCGCAAGGCGCGTTGCGACACGCGGGCATCGGTGTTCATGCGATTGGTTTCCTGGCTGTTCACACTGAAGTGCTTGATGCTTGTTCCCACACCGTTTTCCTGCACTCCGCGCACATAGGCCGCTGCCGTCTTGCCGGCCACGAGCGGGTCTTCGGAGTAATACTCGAAGTTGCGGCCGCACAGCGGACTGCGGTGAATGTTGAGCGCAGGGGCGAGCAGCACGTCGGCACCGTAGGCTTTCACCTCCTCGCCAATGGCCTTTCCCACCTGTTCAACGAGCGGCTGGTTCCATGTAGACGCGAGAAGCGTGCCTATGGGGAAATGGGTGCAGTAGTAAGTGGCACTGTCACCCTCGCGGTGGGCGTCGATGCGCAACCCTGCCGGACCGTCGGCCAGCACTATGGCAGGCACGCCGAGCGAGTCGAGCGGATAGGTGGTGCCGGCCGCTCCGGGCACGATAGACTGTGTAGAACCTATTACCGCGCTGTTGCCCGACATTCCCTTCATTCCCGTTCCTATTACGAAATGGGCCTTGTCTTCGAGCGACATCTTCGAGATAATGTTCTGTGTGTCGATGTGACGCACCTCGCCTGTACATCCGGCAACAAGTGCCGCCAATGCAAGAATTGAAATATTCTTTTCCATTTGTGTGTTATATCTTTTCTTTTTGAAAAGTGCTGCAAATGTAGCAAACATTTTTCTATCAAAAAAGCATTTTTACTCTTTACTATTGACTGTTAGAAGCTGAAGCCCACTCCAAACTCCACTGTGAACGGACGGATGTAGGTTCCGGTCATCACAGTGCCGTATTTTGCAGTAGCCTCATCGGCTGTCATGAGGTCGGTGCCCGATATTGAACCCTTGGCAAAGCGCTGGTTGAGCAGGTTGACCACGTTGACGTAGGCGTTGAAGTGTTTGTTGAATGTGTAGCCGAGGCGTGCGAAGGTCTCCCAGTGAGGTTCAAACGACAGGGTGTTTGACAGGTTAGCATACTGTTTGCCGAAGTAGCGGGCGTGCAGTTGCAGGTTCCACTTGTTGTACATGAATGTCGGGTCGAACTCGAGCAGGAACTTCGATATGCCGGTAACGTTGCTGCTGTTGAAGTCGAAGTCGCGTGTTGTGCCGTCGCTGAAGTTAAGCGTGCCGTTGTAGTTGCCGTATTTCGGGTTCTGCAAGGTCATGAGGAAGTGCATGCGGAACCATTTTGCCGGGTTCACGATAACGTCGGTTGTCCAACCTATGGTCTTCACGTCGTATTTCACTGCGGCGCGTGCCGTGGCGTTGGTCTGCGGGTTGGTGAAGTTGGAGTTTGCACTGTAATTGCTCTTCGATATGTAAGACACCTTCGACACGATGCTTATAATCGGGTGGTTGTAGTAGATGCCGCCCGAGAACATCGGGGTTTTCGACTGTTTCAGGTGCGGGTTGCTGCCGGTGTTGTAGTTGCCGAGAATGCCTCCGCATTCAGTGTACATAGCATCGGCCTGCAATCCGAAGTGTGCAGTAGTCTTCCACACTGCGCTCAGGGCTGCTGTCTTGTTGAAGAAATCGTCTTTAATAGGTTCGGTTTCGCCGAGCAGAGTGCCGTTCTTGCGGTTAGCCAGAGGCATGTAGTCGCCGCGCAGACGCTGATATTCCAAGCGCACTCCGCCCTTGAGTTGGAATGTGGGGCACACATCCCAAGTGTCTTTCAAGATGAGGGCCGTCTTGTTCATCGTTCCGGTGTGATATTCCATGAAACTGTTGAAGCCGTAGAATCCGTCAACATATCCGTCGGTTCCGGCAACGGGCACGACGATGCGCGGGTCATCCTCAACCGACTGGCGGTAGTTTGACACCTCGGTGGAATAGCGGTCGATGCTGTAGAACAGGTTCTGCAGGCCCACCTGCCAGTTGTGTGCGCCGCGCTTGCGTCCGAGTTTGGCCTGTGTTATCCATGTATAAATAGGTGTGCGGTTGGTGTTCATGTAAAGAGCCGACTGCACATACTTGCCTTTGTAGGCCGTTCCGTCGAGATACTGGTATTTTCCGGCAGCCTCAGCCACGCCCGACATCACCGGCGATGCGATGCCCACATTCGACCGGCGGAAACGTGTGGAGAAGTTGAGCACAAGTCCGTTGGCGAAGGTATTGTCCCAGATGAGGTCGAATGCGTGCGACTCAGAGCGGTATTCGTTCACGAGGTCAACCTTCTTGTAGTCGCCTGTGAAGGCATCCTTCATGGTTATCGTGCCGGTGTTGATGAGGTAGTTGTCGGTGCCTATCTTGAAACCGTCGTATTCTTCGATCTTGCCACCGTTGCCGTAGATGTAGGGAGCATAGTAGCTGTTCTGCAAGGTGCGCACGTTACCGTAGCGGTAGAAGAGCGTTACGCGGCCCTTGCCGAATGCCGATGCATAGTCTTTGGTAAGGCCCAGCTTGGCCATCTTGGCATTGTCGGCATAATATTTCGTCACGCCGGGAGCGTCGAATGTGCCGGGGTCGAGGTCGAGATAGCCACCCGCTACATATTTCCATCCGTTCTTTATAGGTCCGCTCACGCATGCAGTGGCGCGTATGAGGCCGAAGTGGTTGCCCGACACGCTGCCCTTCACCTTGAGCTTGTCGGTGCCTCGGTTGTCGATTGTCGTTGCGGTGTAGCCCACGGTGCCGCCATCTACGGCAGTGTCGGTTATTCCCATCAGTCCGCCGCCCACTACCGTGGCATCCTGACGCCAAACCGTTGTAGGCATTTCAGGCCAGAAATGGTAGCTCACGGGCATTCCGTTCTGGAAAATGTTGGTTCCGCCCACCGTTGCAGGAAGTCCCACGTTGATTTCGCGCGGGCCCACGCTGTTCTGCGCGTTGAGCATCACGTTGCGTTCGTTGCCGTCGTTGGAGCGCGATTTGATACTGTCGTTGGCGTGTTCTTTCTGCGCGTTGGCGTTGAGACAACATGCGAGCGACATTGTCATGATGAGGATGTTTTGCCTTGTTTTCATAAAAGTCGTAATATTTCGGTTTGTTAATAATTAGGTCGGAATTTACGTTTGCAAAGTTAGCCACTTGCCAACTGAGACACATTCTCTATAATACACACGGGTTTTGAAAACCGCCCTTACCGCTTTTCTTTTCTTCACAAATGTTTTGTTTTTGTCAAAAAAACGCCCGAATAAGCACAAAACACCGCCTACATGCGCTTTCCGACGCAAAAATATGATTAACTTTGCTTGCGTAAACCTTAAACATCAAACAGAAAGCGTGAAGGAATTTCTGCACACCAAAAAGGCAGCCGGCGTGGCTTTGTGTGCCATTCAAGTCGTGTTGCTCATATTATATTTTGCCGACGGCAACAAGTATGCTACCGACAAACTGAAAAACAGGCTCGGAAAATACACCGAAAGCCTCGTCATATC
>CAVDJG010000156.1:0-5427 GCA_963609005.1 Acidaminococcaceae bacterium | reverse complement strand
GGGCTTTGTGCTCAACAATTCCCGCAAACGCGCATTTATGCGGTTGAATTTTGAATACCCTACCATAAGTGGCAACAGACAGTAAACCAAAATGATAAAGACAACCCCGGTTTTTTACCAAAGCATGTAAAAGCTGCATTTCAATGCCTTACTGCGTCAGACCGTTTCTTTACCGGACACTAATAATAAAAAAAACAATGTCTGCGGAGCACACTTTGCGGCATGAATTGCCTGAATACGGAGAAAATGGCTAACTTTGTGCCTGTTTAAACAAACTGCCCATGGCAAATGCCAAGAAACTGCTCCTGATAAATGCAAGTCCGCGCCGCGGCGGAAACATCGACCGCATGATCACTGCCATAGCCGATGAGGCCCGGCGGCAAGGGGCCGATGTGCAGTGTGTGCGCGTGGATGAACTCGACGTTGCGCCGTGCCGCGGGTGCATGGCATGCCGCAGCCAGCACAGTTGCGTGCTGCCTGCCGACGACGCGCAGCGCATGGCCGCGCTCGTGGGGCAGTGCGATGCGCTTGTCATAGGCGCTCCGTGCTACTGGGGCAATATTCCCGGCACGCTCAAAGTGCTGCTCGACCGCATGGTGTATGCCATGATAGGCGAGGGCCGGCATGGCTTGCCATTGCCGCTGCACAAGGGCAAACGTGCCGCAATAGTGGCCACGAGCACCACCGCATGGCCGTGGTGCGTGTTGTTCAACCAGACTCGCGGCGCGGTGCGGGCCTTGCGGCAGGTGCTGCACTACAGTGGCTTTAAAATAGTGGCAAGTGTGCAGAAAGGCGGCACAAGGCGTGCGTGTGGCATGACACCGCGCGAGAATGCACATCTGTGCAGCATTGTGGGCAAATTGCTTGCGTAGTGTCGTTATAATAAACTTTTGTTGTTCATACCGACATGAATGTTGTTCTGTTTTTCGCAGACAGTGTATAATGTTGGGAAAAATATGTAATTTTGTTGCAGTAAATATAAGGCATTAGCCAGAGTAATTAACAAAACCTTGATAGTCTGCTGATATGGATGTCGTGAAAATGCAATACTTCACTTATGGCGTGTGTGTGACGTTCTACTTGTTCATGGCATGGCGCGGTCATGTTAAGGGCGGAAGGGTGGAACGCATAATAAGTGTGCTCATGTTGGTGATAGCCGCACAATATGTGAAAGACCTTTTTTTCGTGAACTCGCCCGATGTGGAAAATGGGTTCACGGGGCGTGTCGCCACGTCGCTCGACTTCTTTACGGTGCCGTTTTATGGCTTGCTGCTTTTCGAACTGTGCCGTCCGGGGCGTCTCACCCGACGCGGCGTGGTGCTCAATGTGACGCCTTTTCTTGTCTATTCGCTCGTTTATGTGTTTACCGACTGGTCGCCCATGTTCGAACTCATGCTTGTGCTTGCCGCCCTCTACGGACTGCGGTGCGTCGTGTGGACACTGCAGGCGCTGCCCGCCTACCACAAATGGCTGAAGGATGAGTATTCGTATAGCGAGAACATAAACCTTTACTGGCTGCGCGGAGTGATGGTCATGTTTGCCGTGATTCTTGTCGTGTGGCTCTACAGTTGCATACATCCCGTGCCCTACGCCGAAATAGCCTATATGCTTTCTTCGCTCGCAGTGTGGGTGGTGGTGTGCTATTTCATACACCGCCAGGGGCGCGTGCTCTACATGGTGCGCGAAAACATGATCACGGCCACGCCCCAACCGGCAAGCGCCGCACCGCCGCTTGGCGATGAAATGGTGACTAGAATGAAGACGCTCTTCGACGACGAAAAGGTGTATCTCGAACCGAAACTGAGCCTCACCGACCTTGCGCGGCAAATGGGCACCAACCGCACCTATCTTAGTCAGCACATAAACAAAACCTACGGGCAGACATTCTACGAGTTTGTCAACTCCTTCCGCATAGTGCACTCTGAGCACCTCTTGGCCGAAACCGACTATAATCTCGAGACGGTGGCCGAGATGTCGGGCTTCAACTCGCTCTCCACTTTCCGCCGGGCATTTGCCGCAAGCCACGCATGCACTCCGCAGGTGTATCGCGATCAACATTCCGCCGGCAGCGGCAGCAGTGTTGCCAACGAAGTGGCGAAATCGTAAAAACGAGTTTATTTGCCGCTTTGACACTGCGCTTTTACCGTTTGACACCGCAATTTTTACGCATTGACACCGTGTACACAGCCGAAATGAATAATTTTGTTATCACAAAAACTACCGAAATATCGGGGATGTGCAGACTGATGGCAACGCGTGGTTGCCGTGAAAGGTATTCCATCGGAAATGTCGTTGCGGGCCTATCAACACCGTGCAGCTGCACGCTCCCCTCACCTTATTGTTAAAGCATTGGCCCGGCAGCATTACTACTATGCTGCCGGGCGTGCCCCATGAAAAGTGAAAACTTCACATTGAGGACAAAAAACCGATTGTTTGGTTTAAGTGATTTGCCTCGGTGAAGTGTTATTAAAATAGCCGGACTGTTGTCTGGCAACTGCTTAACCTAAGAACAACATTGCCGACAGTGGTTGGCATGGCATGGAAAATGAAAAAACAACTACGTCAAAGAAATTATGGGTAAGTAATATTATGTATATGTGTGGTTGTGCCGCGCCCGGCGCGGCAAGGACTGATTGTGCCAAACTTCCACACAAAGAGCAAGCCGGCGGCATGCTCCGCTCTGCGGGGCAAGGCTTCTGCCGGCGAAGAAAAAGGGCATGGCCGAGGCCGTGTCCGCAATCCGCTCTGCCGCCCATGGAGCCCGGCGGCATGTAAAACACGTGGCGGCACGCAAGCGGCGTGCAGCGCGTGAGGCGGTAGCCGAAATGCGGCAGTCGCCCGGTCTGCATCAGTGCAGAGGGGAATGGCAAGGGCACCGCAAGTAAAAATGATTGTGATTCGAGAAGGGGTAACAAGCCGCATCAGGCGGTGGCATCCGGCGTGAGCCGCGTGCCACTTTCTCTTGGCAAAGGCAAGGCCCGTGCTTGGGATTTTGGTCAGGCAATTGTTTGGTGGCGCGGGCCTGCACAAAAAACGGGAGCGAAGCCGTGGGTGGCTTCGTTCCCGCAATATTTTCAGATAATCTTCTTTCTTCTTAGGCCGTTTATGCTCGCCTTGTCTTCACCGCATCGGCAAGTCGGCCGAGAGCTTCGGCAATCACGCTGCGCGGCGAAGCCACGTTCATGCGCATGAAACCTTCGCCGCCCTTGCCGAACATCTCGCCGTCGTTGAGCGCGAGGCGCGCACCGTTGACAAAGAGATCGACAAGCGCGTCGTGGCCGAGGCCGAGCGCGCGGCAGTCGAGCCACACGAGAAACGATGCCTGCGGGCGCAGCGGTTTTATTTGCGGCAGGTGCTCGGCGAGATATTTCTCAACGAACATTATGTTGCCCTCAATGTAGCTCAGCATCTGCTTGCGCCACTCCTCGCCGTATTTAAAGGCGGCAATCGTGGCTATGGGCGCGAATATGTGCGGCTCGTCGAGCTCGTTGGCCGTGAGCCACGAGAAGAACTTCTGGCGAAGCGCAGGGTCGGGCACGATGGCATAGGAGCTTACGATGCCGGCAATGTTGAATGTCTTCGACGGTGCGCCGAAGGTTATGCTGCACCTTGCGGCCTCTTCTGACACCGAGGCAAACGGCGTGTGCTTGTGGCCGAACAGTGCCATGTCGCAGTGTATCTCGTCGCTGATGACGATGATGCCGCGCGCGGCGCAGAATGAGGCAAGCCTCCGCAGCGTGTCGGCATCCCACACTATGCCGGCCGGGTTGTGTGGGTTGGAGAGGATGAGCAGGCGGCATTTGTCGTCGGCCACGCGTTCAAGGTTGTCGAAATCCATTGAGTATGAGCCGTCGGCATTCTCGCGCAGCGGGTTGTAAACCACCTCGCGGCCGTTGCCCTCGGGCGTGAGCCTGAACGGATGGTAGACGGGCGGCTGGATGATTACCTTCTCGTCGGGCTTCACAAACACGTTTGTCACCATGCCAATGCCTTTCACTATGCCCGGGATGAAGCGCATCCATTCCTCCTGCACGTCCCACTGGTGGTGGTCGGCAATCCATTGCCGCACCGTGGGCCAGAAGTCCTTGGGCGTTATGGTGTAGCCAAACAGCGAGTGGTCGAGGCGGCGGCGCAGTGCGTCGGTGATGAACTGCGGTGTCTCGAAGTCCATGTCGGCAACCCAAAGCGGCAGAAGGTCGGGGCGGCCGTAGCGTTCGGCGAGCACCTCGTGTTTGAGGTCGTCAGATCCGCTGCGGTCTACTATCTTGTCGAAATCATATTTTTCCATGTCTTTTCCTTTTCTTGTCGTGTGTCTTCGGGTTATTCTCCGAGAGCCTGTCTGAAATCGTCGGCCAGGTCGTCAACGTCTTCCATTCCCACCGATATGCGCACCGTGGTGTCGAGCACGTCCATTGCGCGGCGCTGTTCGTCGTCGAACGGACCGAAGATGGTGCTTGCCGGGTGTATGGCGAGCGTGCGGTTGTCAAACAGATTGGTGGCGCGGCGCACGAGTTTCAGGTTGTTTATGAACCTGAAGCAGGCTTCGCGGCTTTCCAAATCGATTGTGAACATGCATCCGGCAGTGTCGCCAAACTGCTCTTTGGCGAGCTTGTGGTAGGGATTGTCGGGCAGTCCCACGTAGTTCACGCTCTTTATCTGCGGCATTTCACGCAGTTTCTGCACGAGCTTCACGGTGTTGTTCACCTCGAAAGCGTAGCGGGCCTTGAGGTTTTCAAGTCCGAGGTTCTGCATGTAGGCCACATGCGGGGTCATGTAAGCACCCAGGTTGAAGAGCATTTCGTCGTGCATACGACGTGCAAACTCAGGGTAGCCGCCGTAGTCGATGACTATTCCGCCAAGCGTTGTGCCTCCGCCCGAAAGATATTTTGTGGTTGACACCACCTCGATGTCAACGCCGAGATCGTGCGAGCAGAACTCGGTGAACGGTATTACCGTGGTGTCGGCCACGAGCGGAATGCCGTGCTTGTGGGCTATGCGGGCAAGCTCGCGCAGGTCGGCAACCTCGAGCTGCGGGTTGGTGATGATTTCGAGGAATATGCAGCAGGTGTTGTCGTCGACGGCAGCTTCAACCTGCGCGATGTCGGTAAGGTCGCACAGGTGTGCGCCGACGCCCAGACGCGGCAGCGTGTTTACCAACAATGAGTAGGTGTTGCCGAACATATGGCGCGAAGACACGATGTTCTTTCCGGCCTCGACGAGCGAAATGAGCGTGTTGCTTATTGCCGCCATGCCCGAGGAAAGGGCAGTCACGCGCTCGGCTCCGGTGATTTTCTTTATCTTTTGCTCTAAAAATGTCACGGTGGGGTTCATCACGCGCGAGTAGTCGGGCTCTTCAATGCGGCCGCAGAAAGCGTCGGCCATAACTTTCGCATCGTCGAATTCGTAGGCGAGCGTGTGGTAGACGGG
>CAVDJG010000155.1:0-5430 GCA_963609005.1 Acidaminococcaceae bacterium | reverse complement strand
AGGCTTTCAGTAATATAGCTCGCAAACGTTATTTTATGAAGGCCGACGATGAGGATATATTTGTGTTGAGCGACGACGAGAATACCCAAACAGAAAGCGATGAAACAGTTGAATAAGATACAGAGTGCAGTATTCCTTGCAGGAGGTGTGCTTATGGTTGCCGGTGCGGGATGCTATGCCTTTATGTTCATGCAGAGCGTGGCATGCTGGATATATCTGGTGGGGGCGGTGATGTTTGCCGTCATGCAGGTGAGCCAGACCTACGAAGGTGACAATTTCGCAGTGAAAAGGCTCAAGAAAATAATGACCATGGCCGACATCTTCTTCGTGTTGTCGGGTGTGCTTATGGTGGACAGCGCTCACCTTTTCCTTAAAGACGCTTTCAGCGACTACACCACCTACATAAATTACATCTACAACAAATGGGTGGTGCTGCTTCTTGTAGCCGCAATATTGGAGATGTATTCCATGCACCGCATATCGTCGGAACTGCGGAAAGCCGGTGACGGCGTACAAAAAAACACTAAAAACGGCGGTGAATAACTTAAATAGCATAAAAAAAAATCAGCACATCGATAATACATATTATCTTTGTTGGCAACGAAGAAACAAGAAACTATCGTTTATGAACAAACTCTTATACGCATTATTGTCTGTTATGGCTCTCGCTTCGTGTGCCAATTCCTACAACATCCAAGGCTCGTCAAATGTCTCGACTCTTGACGGACGGATGCTATATCTGAAGGTTTTGAAGAACAACGACTTCAAGAAAATCGACTCGTGCGATGTCGTTCACGGACAGTTCCAGTTTACAGGCACGTTTGACACAGTGCGTCTTGCCAACATATTCATGGACGATGAAAGCGTGTTGCCGCTTGTGCTCGAGAAGGGCGACATAACAATAAAAATCGACAACACGCAGCAGACAGTGAGCGGAACACCGCTCAACGACGAGCTTTTCAAGTTTTTCAACCGCTACAACCAATTGAAAAACCAGGAAGCCGAGCTTGTGCACACCCACGACCGCGCCATTATGGACGGCAGCAACATGGATGTGGTGAACGAGAAACTCAATATTGAAGCCGCAAAACTGTCCGACCAGGAAGACAAACTCGTGACATCGTTTGTAACCGACAATTTCGACAATGTGCTCGGCCCCGGTGTTTTCTTCATGGTCACGATAGGCAACCGCTATCCGGAGCTCACCCCGTGGATAGAAGACATAATGAGCAAGGCCACCGACAAGTTCAAGAACGATGCCTATGTGAAGGACTATTACCAGAAAGCCCAGGAAAACCAGGCAATAATGAACGGAATGAAGGAAGTGGCTCCGCCTCCTGCCGGTGCTATGACACAGCCTGCCGGACCTGCTCCGACACCAAACGATTTGGCAAAACCTTCCGAACAAGAATGAAAACACTTATCTATGGCGGCACAATAGTCAACGATGGCCGTGCCTTTCAAGGCTCGATTGTAGTTGAAAACGGATATGTCGCCGAAATAGTAAACGACAGTAAAGCTCCCCGTGGAGTCTACGATACAACCGTAGATGCCATGGGGTTGTTTGTTATTCCCGGTGTTATCGACTCGCATGTGCATTTCCGCGATCCGGGACTCACACAAAAGGCCGACATCGAGAGCGAGTCGCGTGCAGCTGCCTACGGCGGTGTCACGTCTTATTTCGACATGCCTAACACCGTGCCGCAAACCACGACGCTCGATGCCCTCGATGCGAAATTCAGCGAAGCAGCCCGCCGCTCGCACGTAAACTACAGTTTCTTCATCGGCGCTACCAACGACAATCTCGAACAATTAGAGGCTGTCGATTGCCATCGTGTGCCGGGAGTGAAACTCTTTATGGGGTCGAGCACGGGCAATATGCTCGTTGACCGCGAGGAAGCCCTGCGCCGCCTGTTCGCCGGCATCGACTTGCCTATAATGTCGCATTGCGAGGACACGGCTACGATAAACGCCAACATGGCAGCATGCCAACTTGAACACGGCGACGACCCCGCCGTGCGTTTCCACCCGGTCATACGCAGTGCCGAAGCCTGTTACCGCTCAACCAAGTTTGCCGTGGATCTTGCCCGTGAATACGGGGCGCACCTTCATGTGGCCCACGTCACCACCGCCCGCGAACTTGAATTCTTCGGCGTGACTCCAAACATCACTGCCGAAGCGGTAGTGGCACACCTTTACTTCTGCGATGCCGACTATGCACGCCTTGGCAGCCGCATAAAATGCAATCCTGCAATAAAGACAGCGGCCGACCGCGACGCCTTGCGCGCCGCCCTTGCCGACGGCCGCATCACGACAATAGGCACCGACCATGCTCCACATCTGCTTGCCGACAAGCAGGGGGGCTGCGCGCGGGCTGCATCGGGCATGCCCATGGTGCAGTTCTCCTTGCCCGCAATGCTCGAACTTGTTGACTGTGGCGTAATCACTATTGAGCGCATGGTGCAGCTCATGTGCCACAATCCAGCACGGTTGTTCGGCGTTAACCGGCGAGGATTTCTTAATCCCGGATGCCATGCCGACATCGTGCTGCTGAGGCGGAATGCACCTTGGACAGTGACAACCGACATCATACAGAGCAAGTGCAAGTGGAGCCCCATGGAAGGCCACCGGTTTGACTGGCGTGTAGAGACTACATTCTGCAACGGCAATGCCATATACAATCAGGGGCGTTTCTGCGCCGAAAGCAAGGGCGAGGAAATTTCTTTCAGATGACGCAACGGATTGATTACGACATAAACGAAGTGAGGCCATACATCAACTGGCTTTATTTTAATTTTGCCTGGGGATTATCGGGAAAACCCGAAGCCGAGAAGGCAAAGCTGAGGAGTGAAGCTGATGCTATGCTCGACACGTTTGCCCGACGCTACCGCACCCATGCGGTGTTTGGACTGTACGAGGCCAACAGCGACGGCGACGACCTGCTGCTTGGCGGAATGCGCATACCTATGTTGCGGCAACAGCATCCGGCTAAGGAAGGCGACCCCAACCTGTGTCTTGCCGATTTCGTGCGTCCGCTTTCTTCTGGGCGTACCGACCGCGCAGGGGTATTCGCCGCAACCGTAGATGTGGCTATGGAGCACGACTTCCGTAGCGACGACTACCAGCGCATGCTTGCCCAAACGCTCGCCGACCGCCTTGCCGAGGCAACCGTGGAACTCATGCACGAGCAGGTGAGGCGCACTTACTGGGGCTATGCTCCGCACGAGTCGCTCACCAAGCAGGATCTCTTCAACGAACGGTTTCAGGGCATACGGCCTGCAATAGGCTATCCCTCGTTGCCCGACACAAGCGTGAATTTCCTGCTGTCGCAACTTGTCGGCATGAAAGACATCGGCATAACGCTCACCGAGAGTGGAGCTATGAGGCCGCACGCATCGGTTTCGGGGTTCATGTTTGCGCATCCTGAAGCACGTTATTTCAACCTTGGCAAGATAGGCAGCGACCAGTTGGCCGACTATGCACGACGCCGTGGCGTGCCGGTGGAGATGATGAGGCGGTTTCTCGCTTCGTCGCTCACGCAATGACAATACAACTTCTGCAAAGTGATAGAGCGCATATTCATATTCATAATTCTTGCGATAGCGTTGCCCGACATCTATGTCTACATGCGCTTTCTGCGCCGCCGCCCGGGCATCGGGTTGCGGAAAACGATTCTGTGGTGGTTTCCTGGTGTTGCTCTGACGGCATACACCATCGCATTGTCGCTCATACGCGATTTCGTGCCCGACAATATTCTGTGGCTCAATGTCTATCTTTTCCTTTTCGCGCTTGTCGTTGTTCCTAAATTCCTCTTCGTAGTTTGTTCTGTCATAGGGCTGCTGTTGCGCCGGACTTTTGGTCTGCGCCGCAATTGGGGCAATTTGGCTGGGGCACTGTTGGCAGTTGCCGCAGTGTGTGTGTTGCTTTATGGTTCGCTGATAGGGGTTGACAAACTTGTGGTGAGGAATGTTGAAATAGAATTTGACAGTCTGCCGCCGGCTTTCGACGGCTACCGCATAGTGCAGATTTCCGATGCTCATGTCGGTTCCATACGCACCGGATTGCTGCAGCGTGCGGTGGAAACTGCCAATGCACTTGCGCCCGACGCAATAGTGTTCACGGGCGATTTGCAGAACAAGCAGCCCAGCGAACTCGACAGGGTTGCTTCGCTTCTCTCGTCGTTGCACGCCCGCGACGGTGTGTTCTCGGTGCTTGGCAACCATGATTATGGCTATTATGTGAATGTGGAAAATTCAGAGAAACGTGCCAACGAGGCCGCATTGTGCCTCCGTGAACGCGACTTTGGATGGGATTTGCTGCTTAACGGCAATGCCGTGGTGCGTCGTGGTGCCGACTCAATAGTGATAGCTGGCGAGGAGAACGACGGGCTACCGCCGTTTCCTGCCCGTGCCGACATCTCGGCCACGCTGCGTGGAGTGGGGCAAGAGGCTTTTGTTGTGATGCTGCAACACGACCCTTCGGCGTGGAGACGGCACATACTGCCGACGGGCAGAGCGAATCTCACGCTTAGCGGACATACGCATGGAGGACAGGTGAGCCTCTTTGGCCTTCGGCCGACGCAGTTGAAGGGCAAGGAAGATTGCGGACTTTATGAGAAATCGGGACACTGTCTGTATGTGTCGAGCGGACTTGGCGGAGTCGTGGCATTCCGTTTTGGCGTTCCGCCGGAAATTGTCGTCATAACACTCCGAGCTAAGTCCGGTGGCAGCGCAAGCAAACCCTAAAATTAGAAAAACAACAAAATAACGATATGAAATACATCTACCGCATCTATCAATTGTTTATCGCATTGCCAATCATTGCAGTCGCCACGGTTGTCACCGCATTGTCGGTTATTGTGGGGTGCTCGATTGGTAACGGACATTTCTGGGGCTACTATCCCGGCAAATGGTGGGCATGGCTCATTGTGCGCGTGCTTCTGTTGCCGGTGAAGGTAGAAGGCCGCGAAAATCTTGCTCCGGGGCGATCCTATGTCTTTGTGGCCAATCACCAGGGGGCATTCGACATTTTCCTGATTTACGGTTTCCTCGGGCGCAACTTCAAGTGGATGATGAAGCGTTCGCTGCGCAAAGTGCCGTTTGTGGGGCGTGCCTGCGAGGCTGCTCACCACATTTTTGTAGACAAACGCGGACCGAGCAAGATACGCGAGACCTACGACTGCGCGCGTGCTACATTGCGTGGCGGCATGTCGCTTGTGGTGTTTCCCGAAGGGGCGCGGACATTCTCGGGACACATGGGCGTATTCCGCCGTGGGGCATTTATGCTTGCCGACGATTTGCAGTTGCCGGTAGTTCCGCTTACAATCAACGGTTCGTTTGACGTGATGCCGCGTACGCGCGACATGAAATGGGTTGTTTGGCATCCGCTGCGGCTCACCATACATAAACCGATAGAACCGGTTGGCAAGGG
>CAVDJG010000154.1:4378-5431 GCA_963609005.1 Acidaminococcaceae bacterium | reverse complement strand
GTTGTATGGTGTATATTCTCATTAAAAAACGGCTTTTCAGTGCCGTCAGATGCCGTGCGCCGGATCAGTAAGCCACCGTGATTTTTCCGCTCACGATGCATGCATGCTTATAGCCCAGCTTCTGCACTTTTGCCAATACGGCGTTGGCTTCCTGATAAGTGCGGAAATTTCCTATGCGACATATCCAGCGCGGCGAGTAGAAATGCACATACACTGGTTGTTCGGGAAATGCTGCCTTCACTTTGTTTCCGGCTTCCTGCGCCTTTATCTTGTCGTTGCGCGAGTTGCCTCCTGCAAACACCTGCACGCGGTAGCCGTTCACCTTATAGCTGCGGCGCATCATTTTCTTGCGCGTGTCAATGTTTTGTTCCTCTGTTTCGTAGGGTTCTCTGCCTGTTTGCGGTGTTTCGGCATCATGGTGCGCAGGCTCTTCTTTCTTTTTGTTTCCGGCTTCAAGAGTGCCGTGCACTGTTTCGTTGGACTTCGATGCTTTCTTTATTGAGTCGTTGTCGTGCCGGTGTGCCGGTGCGGTCTTTGCTGCATCGGCGTGCTGTTGTGCTGCCGCAGCCTTGTGGGTGGCGGCAGGTTGCGTTGCAACCTGTTGCGGCTGCTGCGGTTTCGTGTCCTTTGCCGTTGCCGCAGACTGTTTCCTTGCGCTCACGTCGGCATTGTTCACCAAGTCGTCTATTTCCTTGCTTTGTGTCACGGTGACGCTTGCATTGCCTGTGTTCTGCTGCAAGTGTTGTGTGAACGATTGCGCTCCGGCTTGCATGGCGAGGCCCAGTGCAGTTATTGTTATGATGACCTTGTGTTTCATTTCATGTGTGCGTGTAGGAATTACTGTTCTCGGCGCGGGACAGTGTATGTTGTCCCTTAATTAAAACGAGTGGGCATGCAAGCCGTTTCCGGCTTGTAGGCCCACTGTGCGAGTTGCTTGTTTATTATTTCTTCCAAGCGTCGATGATGCCCTTGAAGTCGGCTGCTTTCAGTGAAGCGCCGCCAATCAGTCCGCCGTCGATGTTGGGTTTTGCAAACAGTTCAGGTGCGTTGCTT
>CAVDJG010000154.1:0-4368 GCA_963609005.1 Acidaminococcaceae bacterium | reverse complement strand
CATTTCCTCGGCCTGGTCGGATGTAGCGGTCTTGCCAGTGCCGATGGCCCAGATGGGCTCGTAGGCGAGGATGATGTTCTTCCATTCCTCGGCGCTGAGGTTGAACACGCTTCCTTCGAGTTCAGCCTTCACCACTTCGTTCTGCTTGTTAGCCTCACGCTCTTCGAGAGTTTCGCCGCAGCAGAAGATTACCTTCAAGCCGTTTTTCAGTGCGAGCAGAGTCTTCTCTTTCAGGATTTCGGCTGTTTCTCCGTAGTACTGGCGACGCTCAGAGTGGCCGAGTATTACGTATTGTGCGCCGGTGCTCTTCACCATTTCGGCCGAAACCTCGCCTGTGTAGGCGCCCTTTTCCTTGTCGGCGCAGTTTTCTGCACCAAGACCCACTACCGATGCGTCGAGCACCTGAGCCACCGATGCGAGGTGGATGAAAGGAGTGCACACCACAACGTCGCAGTTGGGCTTGTCAGCCACGAGTGCCTCGTTGATTTCTTTAGCGAGAGCCACGCCGTCTTGCAGGTTCATATTCATTTTCCAGTTACCTGCTACAATTTTCTTTCTCATTTTTCTTTTTGTTTTAAAGAGTTTGTATATTTTGTTTGAATTCCGTTTTTCCTTTATCCATTTTGTCCATGCCCACAGTCTATCAGCGACTGTCAGCAATCCGAGCGGCACGAAGAACAGCATCAGCACCTTTGCAATTTTCTCAGAGACAGGCTCTTCGGTCATGTGACCTATGTCGAGTTTGTCGAGGCTTGCGGTCAGTTCGGCCTGTTTCGGAAGCTCGTTGTGGCTCCATTTTCCTATCACTTTCCCGTCTTTCAGGAGCATCAGTCCGGGATTGCTGCGTATCATTGTGCGCAGTGTGGTTTCGTCGGTGGCGGCAAACGGATATTCGGCCCCGGTAATGTCGCGCCACCTGCCGATGCCTTTCTCGGTGCTTGCGGTGAGACAGTAGAACGGGATGTGCCACTCGGCAGCATATTCATAGATCTGGTCGATGTCGCCGAAGTTGCTGTCGTCGGCATTCTCCAGATGCGGCGAAAGCAGCAGGAACGTGTAGCCGGGGTCGTTGACTACCTTTTGCGTTATGTCCTCGCCGGTCGTGACGAGCGTTATCGAGAAATCGTGTATAGGCGGTTCATATCCCTTTTTTGTCTGCACCGTCTTGCTGTCAACAAATTCCCATGTGGAGTCGGGATAGTTTTCGAGCGTAAACTCCTTTGTCTGTCCGTCCTTCCGCATTATGAATGTGGTTTCAAATTCGGGTTGTTCGGCACCGTCGGGCACCTGCATGCCCTTGCGCAGGTCGGCCCCGACATGATAGGGGCGGAAGTCGAACACCGGAAGACGGTAAAGGCACGCCATGCTTGTGACGAGTATATACACCGCCGTATAGTTTATCACAATGCTCTGGTTGCTCTTCGAAATCAGTCTCGGCATTGCAAGCGGCCACCGTGCCATTGTCGCCGTGCATGCCAGAAGCACTATGTTCTTGGCAAGTGTCTGTGCGTTGGTGAGCGTAATCGCGTCGCCGAAGCATCCGCAATCCTTCACCGGGTCGGCAACGAATATCCACACTGTTATGGCAGTCATTGCTACCATGAGCGCGAAGAGTGCCTTCGACACGGCGCGCCGCCTTATGGCAAACATCACGAGCACGCCCAACGTGAACTCAACTGCCGCGAGTGCCACCGCGCCCCACAGTGTCAGCCAGTCGGGCACATAGTCTTGCAGGTGCAGCGCGGCTGCATAGTCCTGCAGTTTATACTGGGTGCCCAGCGGATCGATGCCTTTGACGTAGCCCGACATTATGAATATTGCCGCCACCACAAGGCGGCACACGTTGACGGCTATCGCCTTAAGCATGTTCATTGCGCTTGCTGCTCGTTAAGTTTTATAGCTCCGAACACGGCATAGTTGATTATGTCCATGTAGTTGGAGTCGATGCCTTCAGACACCATTGTGTTGCCGTTCAGGTTTTCTATTTCCTTCACCCGTTCTATTTTGGTGAGTATGAAGTCGGTATAGCTGCTTGTTCTCATTCCGCGCCAAGCCTCGTCGTAGTCGTGGTTTTTGCGTTTCATGAGCGCGAGGGCCTCGTGTGCGAAATGGTCGTAGAGCGCGAGTGCCTCGGCGGGAGTCACATCAATGGTATCGACAAAGCCCCGGTCGAGCTGTATCAGCCCCACGATGCCGTAGTTGATGAGTGCTATGTATTCGGGGCGCATGCCCTCGTCGACAAGGGCCGTGCCCTTTGTTTCGATTGAGCGTATGCGTTTGGCCTTTATGAAGAGCTGGTCGGTGAGCGACGATGGGCGCAGTATGCGCCACGATGCGCCGTAGTCGTGAAGTTTCTTTTCGAACAGACTGCGGCATTCTTCCATTACGCCATTAAACTGTTCTTCTGTCTTTGCAGTATCCATAATCGGGTGCAAAAATAATAATTTCCGCCGAAACGGGCAAGTATATATATAAATAATGTGTAAGAGCTGCTTTTGGCTTGCCGGCAGTGTCATTGAGCCTTCTGCCTAAGGCGTATCATTTTCACCACGCCGCACATGGCCTCGTAGCGTGTCTGCAGCGAGTCAACGCGCACGCGCAGTTGGTTTTTGCGGCGCAGATTGGTTTCGTCCTGCCATTTGCGGGTGGTTTCCTGCAGCAGTATGTCGGTGCGCGCCACGTCGTCCTGCGCCATTTTCAACGATGCGTCCTGCCACACTTTCAGTGCCTCGCGGCGTGCTTCCACGGCCTTGGGGTAGCGTTCGCGCAAGACCACAATCGAGTCGAGCGTTGCACGGTAGTTTCCGCTCTTGTAAAGGGTGGTTATCTTGGCGAGCAGAGGCGCGGCCTTCTCGTCGTCGCTTTTGGCGCATCCGGCAAGCAGGAGCGCGAGAATGAGTATGGGCAGATTTTTCATATCGTCGGCAAAATTACACATTTTACGACAGTCCGTCAGTCGTGCATGCTGCTTTTAATGTTTTTTAATTCTGCCGACAACACACGACACCGCAGTTTTGCGGGGCTTGGCAATGCTTCATGCCATGCCGCAAAACTGCGGTGTTGTGATTTGATGCGGTGCCGGCAAAGTGCCGTGCGGCATCAGATGAAAATGTATTTCATCACAAACAGCACGGCAAGCACCCACATCGTGGCGTTCATCTTCTTGAAATTGCCGCACAGTGCGTTTATGGCCACATAGCTTATCATGCCGCACAATATGCCGTCGGAAATGCTGTAGGCGAGTGGCATCATTATTATGGTTATGAATGCCGGTATCGACTCGGAATAGTTGTCGAGGTCGATGTCCTTTATCGGACTGAGCATGAACAACCCGACGATGACGAGCACGGGCGTTGTGGCTGCCGACGGGACAGAGAGAAACACCGGCGCGAAGAATATGGCAATGATGAAGCACACTGCCGTGGTGAATGCCGTAAGCCCGGTGCGTCCGCCCTGCGCCACTCCTGCCGCGCTTTCCACATAGGTTGTTGTGGTGCTTGTGCCAAGGCATGCGCCGGCCACGGTGGCCACGGCGTCGGCCATGAAGGCCCGGTTAAGACCGTGTATGCGCCCGTTCTTGTCCATCATGCCGGCTTTGGTGCACACGCCCAGGAGCGTGCCCATGGTGTCGAACATATCGACGAAGAGAAACGTGAACACTATCACGAGCATGTCGAGCGTGAAAATATTGTCGAATTCAAACTTGCAGAATATGGGCGCAATGCTTGGCGGCGCATCCACGATGCCGTTGAAGTGGGTGATGCCCAATGGTATGCCCACCAGAGTGGTGGCGAGAATGCCGAGAAGCAGTCCGCCGGGCACTTTTCTCACCACGAGTGTGCCGGTGATGAGAATGCCGATGACGCCGAGCAAGGCAGTGCCTTCGGTGAGTTTTCCTATGCTCACGAGCGTAGCCTGGTTGTCAACAATGATGCCGGCATTTTTCAGTCCGATAAACGCGATATACAGTCCGATTCCCGCCCCTATTGCGCGTTTGAGCGTAGTGGGTATGGCATCGACGATGAGTGTGCGTATGTTGGTAACGGTAAGCAGGATGAAAAGGATGCCTTCAATCAATATTGCGGTGAGCGCGAAGTACCAGCTGTAGCCCATTGTGAGGCACACGGTGAACACGAAGAAGGCGTTGAGCCCCATGCCGGGTGCAAGACCGAACGGTTTTTTGGCGTAGAGAGCCATGATGATCGTGCCCACGATTGCGGCGAGTGCCGTAGCGGTGAACACGGCATTGGTGTCCATGCCCTGCGAGGCGAGGTTGGCAAAGATTGTGGGGTTGACCGCAAGGATGTAGGCCATGGTGAGGAATGTGGTGACACCGGCCGTTATCTCGGTGCGGACATTGTTTTTCGA
>CAVDJG010000153.1:0-5450 GCA_963609005.1 Acidaminococcaceae bacterium | reverse complement strand
CTCCTACACAGTGATATTGGCCACTGCCGACGGCGTGATGGGACGCAAGGACATACACGAAGGGCAACTCGTGCAGCCGGGACAACTGCTCGCACGCATCACCAACTCAGACAAGGCATGGGTGATAGCCAACTACCGCGAAACGCAGCTGAAGCACATTGAGGTGGGCAACAAGGTGACATTCACAGCCGATGCGCTCCCCGGCATCACCTTCAACGGCGTGGTTGAGTCGCTCAGTCCGGCCACGGGGTCGGCCTACTCCACCGTGCCGGCCGACAATGCCACGGGCAATTTCGTGAAGGTTGAGCAGCGCGTGCCGGTAAGAATAGCCATAACCGGCGACAACAAACCCGGCGACGTGGCACGCCTCAAGGCCGGGCTGAACGTGGAGGCCGAGGTGAAATATTAAAAGAAAAGGAGTAGAAGAAACATGCCAGGACCTCCAGCACTAAACGGGCCTTTCACAATGCCCATGTACAACGGCTTCGTGCCTAAGGCACTGCAGCCTTGGATATATGTTTTGATAGCCTTCGCGTTCCAGCTCTCGGGCGGCATCTACGCCGGGGCAATGCCGCAAATCATGGGCGACACATGCCTGATGCGCGAAGACGTGCTCATGATTGTGCTATGCGGAGTGGTAGGCGTGAACATGCCGTTCCCGTTTCTGTTCCGCTTCAAGTTCCGCTTCACCAACCGGCAGCTACTTGTAACTGCGGCTCTGGTGGTGGCGGCATGCGACATCATGTGCATGTACACCGAGTCGGTGCCCATTCTCTGCGCACTTTCCTATGCCGCAGGGTTCTTCAAGTTGTGCGGCACTTTCGAGTGCATGTCAAACATTCAGCTGTGGATTACGCCGAAACGCGATTTCGAGATATTCTTCCCACTGCTCTACTGCATCGTGCTCGGCAACATGAGCCTGTCGCCGTGGATTACGATACACATCACCTATGCCTTGCAAAGCTGGCATGCCATGCAGTGGCTCATGGCTTCGGCGATGATTGTCATAGCGCTCTTCGTGCTTGTGGCCACACACGATTTCCGCTTCATGAAGCCGTTGCCGCTCATCAGCCTCGACTGGCTCGGATGCGCACTGTGGTCGGCAATAATGATTGAGATTTTGTTTCTGTTCAACTACGGAGAGTTCTACAACTGGTTTGACGGCGCACCGTTCCGCACAGTGTTACTGGCCCTCGTGCCTACATTCTATTTCACCATACAGCGCATGCGCCACATAAGGCATCCCTACATTGCACCGCAGGCGTGGGGCTACGGCAAACTCATACCGCTGCTCGTGCTCTTCGTGATTGTTGAAATGATAAGCTCCACGCCCAAAGTGCTGCAATCGGCACTCACGGGCAGCATACTGCACTTCGGCACGATGACCACCTCGACACTCTACATTGTGGAGTGGACCGGCACAATAGCCGGATGCCTGTTTGTGCTCGTGTGGATGAAGGTGCTCAGGCAACGCTACACGCGGCTGCTCACAATAGGCATTGCTGCACTCATAGGCTACGAACTGGCCATGTATTTGCTTGTGAGCCCGGCACTCACGCTGCAGCATTTCTATCTGCCCACATTCTGCCGCACGTTTGGAGTGGCCATATTCTTTTCGGCCCTCACCATATATCTTGAAGAGGTGATGCCTTTCCAGCATTTCTTCATGGGGCTTACGATGGTGGGACTCATACGCAACGGCGTGGTGGCAACCATGTGCAGCGGCATATACAGTCACTACCTCAGACACCACATTGCCGACAATGCCGCAAGGGGATTGGGATATGCTCCCGACCAGCTCTTGCTCGTGAGCATAAAGCAACTGTTCGGCACATCGTGCATCATAGGTGCTGTCATACTGATTGTTTTCCTTCTGTGGAACCTGCAACCCGTGAGAAGCACGCTGCGACGCATGCCCAACTGGAACGTGGTGGGACGCATAGCAAGAAAACGCATGCGACACAACGCGAGAGCGGCACACGCCCGGGCTTGACACTGCATGGCACTATAAAAAAGCGAAGCCCCGTCCTGATTTTGCAAGGACGGGGCTTCGCTTTTGCATGATCACAAATGCCGGTTAAACGGCCATGTTGTCACGGCGTCGCATGTCGGGGAAAAGTCTCAGAAGGCAATAGGCCGTGGCGGCAATGCCCACGATGCCTCCGGCAACGCCTATAAGCGAGAGCGACAAATGGCTCACCACAAATCCGCCGATATAAGCTCCGCTGCCTATGCCGAGATTGAAAATGCCCGAGAATATCGACATGGCTATCGACGTGGCTTCGGCCGGAGCATATTTCATGGTGTTGTCTTGAAAAGCCACATTGAATGCCGTGGCCATGGCTCCCCACACTATGCACACGGCAACAATGGCCCAGAACGAGCATGTTGCAGGCCAAAGCAAAAGCAGGGTGATTGCCGGAACGGCAGTGGTTATGGCTATGAAGCCGTAGCGGTGGCCGGTGTACCAACGGGTGAAAGCAATGCTTCCGAGCATGCCCGATGCCCCGAATATTATAAGCGTGAGCGTGATTGTGCCGGGACTCATGCCGCCCACCGACGCGAGAAAAGGCTCAATGTAGCTATAAGCAGTGTAGTGGGCTGTGGCAAACAACACCGACATTATGAAGACACCCACAAGCACGCGGTTGCGCAGAAGTGCAGGCATCTTGCCGAGCGAGAAAGAACCGCGGCTCTCGACACGCGGGAAAACCAATGCAAGATAAAGCAAAATAAGCGCGGCAATGACCGCTATGATGAAGAATGTCATGCGCCACCCAACGCCTATGCCTATAATGCGTCCGAGGGGCAAGCCCACCACCATGGCCACCGACGAACCCGTGGCAACCATGCTGAGCGCAAATGCGCGGCGGTTTTCGGGCACGGTGCGCACCGCCATGGGCGAAACTATCGACCAAAACACCGAGTGGGCGCACGCAACGCCAATGCGCGAGGCCATGAGCGTGTAGTAGCCCGAAGCAAATGCCGACCCCAACTGACTGAGCATGAACACCGTGACAACAGTGAGCATGAGACGTTTCATTTCCATGCGCGAGGCAATTATCATCAACGGCAGCGACATTATCGCCACCATCCATGCATAAACCGAGATGAGCAGACCGGCCCGCGACGCGGTGATGTGCAGGTCGGACGCGATGTCGGAAAGCAAACCTATCGGCATGAACTCTGACGTGTTGAACACGAATACGGCAAAGGTAAGCCCCATGAGGGGCAACCAACTGCGCAAAGATGACTTGGCTTTCATTTTTCTTCCTATTGAGATTTTATCCTTTCTTGTTATCCTTCTTCTTTTTACACATATATGTCATGGCTCGCCAAACACTAGCACGCCACGACACAAGACCGAGGCCGAACTATGCTACACAACCGCCGGCAACGCCATTGCCGCATTGCGCATGCGCCGCGCAACTGCAATCAATAAACCTTAAGCCTGTCGCCCACCGCAATCTGATAGTCGGGAGTGAGGCCGTTTTTCTTGTAAAGGCTCTTCAAGCGTATTCCGTATTTCTGCGCAATAGTGTACATGCTCTCGCCACCCTTCACCACATGCAGCACTTTACGGTAGGCCTTTTCGGCCTTCTTGCGCTTCTTGCACAAATAAACCACATCGCCCTTGGCAAGAGTGTCGTGCCTGTCGCGCTCGTTGTATCGGGCAAGTTTGCGGGCCGATATTCCGGTTTCCTTGCTCAAAGCACTGAATGTGTCGCCGGCCTTGGCAATTATGTAATAATTCTTGTTGTAATATTTTATCTCGTGCAGGCAACCGTCGCTTCCCGGAACGTCGGAATATGCGTGTCCGGCAAGAAACTTGTCGTATTTAGATGCCTTGTCATACTGCGACAGACTGTAAACCTCAATTATCTGAATAAGCAGGTCGGCATAGCGCGGATTGGTGGCATAGCCGCACGATTTCAGCCCGCGTGCCCATGCCTTGTAGTCTGTTCGCGGCAGACTGAACAGCCGTGAATATCGGGTTTGTGTTGAAAGGAAACGGCTGTGGTCTTCATAACTGTCCTTAGCACTGTCGTATGCGCGGAAACATTCGTTGGCCTCGTCGTCGTTATGATAGGTCTTGCGCCCTTTCCATCCATGGCATTTTATGCCGAAATGGTTGTTTCCGGTGCGTGTGAGCTCGCTGCGTCCGGCCCCGCTCTCGAGCAAACCCTGGGCCAAAGTGATGCTTGCCGGAATGTTGTAACGCAGCATTTGCTCAATGGCCAAGTCTTTGTAGCGGTCAACATACGATTGGTAGGCACTGTTCCAGCGTGCCTGTGCAGTGCCGTATTGCGGGAAGGCCATAGCCAACGCCATGGACAGAATAAGCGATTTTATAGCATTTCGACTTGTCAGCATTTTGAAATGTTGGGTTTTTGTTTGTATAACCGCGCTTCGCACTGTGCCGGCACAGGCAACAATGTCAGCCCGATGCCGCCAAGCATAAACGGTCGGCGGCAAACGGCCGACTGATGCCACAAACGGCAAACGGCCGCAACGGCACACCGTGTTCATCATGCAAATTTAGACAAAAATCCCGAATTACGAGTGTTTTGCCCTTTGCTGACATAAATATTATTTCAAAACAACCGTGTTTTTGAAATATAGAAAAAGGCATTCTGCGAAGATAGCTCTCAGCAGAATGCCTTTAAATTTATCGCATGGCAAGTGAACTTGCCGTAGTAAAGTTGTTTTTTACACCGCCATAGCAGCGGTTGTGCCACACAAACGTTACACCAGATACTGCGAGCTGATGCTCTCGTTGCTCACGACGCGACGTATTGTCTCGGCAAACATGTCGGCCACAGAGAGCTGCTTCACCTTGGCACATCTGTTGGAATAAGGTATGGAATCGGTGAATACGATTTCCTCCAAAGCCGAATTCTGCACACGCTCAGAAGCGGGACCACTCATCACACAGTGCGATGCACATGCCCTCACGCTCAATGCGCCGGCCTCTTTCATTATGTCGGCGGCCTTGGTTATTGTTCCTGCCGTATCTACCATGTCATCGACAATAACCACATTCTTGTCCTTGACGTCGCCAATGATCTGCATGCTGGCAACGACATTGGCACGGGCGCGTGTCTTGTTGCACAGAACAAGCGGACATCCGAGATACTTTGCGAATGTGTTGGCACGCTTCGAACCGCCTACATCGGGCGAAGCGATAACCAAATCCTTGATGTGCAGGCTCTGCAAATAAGGCAGAATTACTCCTGAAGCATAAAGGTGGTCAACAGGAACGTCGAAGAAGCCCTGAATCTGGTCGGCATGCAAGTCCATAGTTATCAGCCGGTCGATGCCTGCTGCACTGAGCAAGTCGGCCACGAGCTTGGCTCCGATGCTGACTCTCGGCTTGTCCTTGCGGTCCTGACGTGCCCAACCGAAATAAGGAACGACTGCTATGATATGACGTGCCGAAGCCCTTTTGG
>CAVDJG010000152.1:0-5455 GCA_963609005.1 Acidaminococcaceae bacterium | reverse complement strand
GCCGAAACGTGTTGCACTACCATTCTATTTTCACGCGCACGCCGTCGGGATTGTTTTCAAACTTCAGCAGAAGAGTGTTGAAGCCTCCTTTTGTCCATTCCGACTCATATTTTGCCGCGCCTTCAACGCTTATTTTCTTCGGTTTGTGCGGCAATAGAATGCGCATCACGTTGTCGGTGTTGGCCGGACTCTTTGCCGTGAACGAGAAACTGTTTGCCGTGCGCTGCTCGTCATATTGCCTTGAAGCAGCGGCAAGCACTTGCGGTTTCTGCTTTTCGGCCACACGGGCCACATCGAAGAGCATAGCCTGCTCGCCGGGCAGCACTGTCTTGGTTGTCATTGTGGGCAATGCCGGATTGAAAAGGTCGATGAGATGACCACTGACAGTGTAGGGGCGGTCGCCTGCCGGACTTTCATCCACCACAGCAGCGAGGTCGTAGCAGCCGCGTTCAAGATAGAACGAGTTTTTTTCTTGCACATTTTCCATGACTTTCTTCACTGTGTTCACCAGCAATTCGTCGCCACCCTTTACCATGGCATACTCTTTCGGGTCGTGGCGCAGCACCCACACACGGCCTTTGCCGCAGGCATATTCTCCCTCAATGGCCTTGCGCGGCATACCCATAAGTTCAAACAGATGTTCAGAGGGTGCGCCGTAGCTGCACGAGTCTTGGTTCCACCACTCGCTCACACGCTGGAAAGCGTCGTCGTCGCGCCCGCTGTAGACGAGCGTCCCGCCGTTTCTCACCCATTGTGCAATGTGCCTGTGCGCCTCGGGAGAGAGCGGTTTCATGTTGCTGTAAGACATGAGCAGCACCTTCACGCCCTCCCATGTGCCGGCATAGCCCACATTTTCTATATGCGTTATTCCCACCGGTATGCCGCGTTTCAGCAGCGGCAAGGCCTCGCCGAAGAAATTGCTTAGCTGCGGGTCGTCGTAGCCTTCAACGGCAACGGGCGACCGTTGGAACATGAGCGAGTTGGCCATGAGCACACTCACGCCGTGGGTTCCGCTCACCCGGTTTGAAGAAAGCGGCATGTCGCCCAGTGCGTTTATCATCACCTGCACCTGCGTGGAGTAATGACGCGGTATGCGTGTCTCGTCGTTGCTGCCTTCTTTGGCTTTGTAAAAGAACTCGTAAATGCGGTCGGGCCAAGGCATCACCTCGTAAGTATTGATGCCGGGATAGAGCAGTTGCGCCGTGAACGTGGCCTGATAGTTGCGTTTGTAGTCGTCCCAGTCGCGTCCCCGGTCTTCTATCGGGTCGGTGAGGAAGAACATTTTACGCCCTGTCGGAGCCGTCATCGACTGCATGCAGCCATACTCCAGGAACGCCGTTTCAAACACACGCTCGCGCATCACGCTGTCGTAATAGTTGGGCACGCGCGACGTTCCGGTCCACACCTGCGCTATATATCCGTCGCAACTCTTCATGGAGGCAAGCGAAGCCTCGGGCGAAACTATTTGCCACAACGAGTAGTTAACGAGCGAATGCGTCGGCACATAGCACCTCACGTTCATGCCTTTGCTCTTGCCGTAGTCTTTGGCATAGGTGAACGCCTCGTCGAGAGCACGGTAGTAAAGGTGATATTTGAGTTTGTTGGAGAGATAAGTGTTCTCAGCCGACTCATGTTGCGGCCGCCACTGAAAACCGTAGAAGTCTTTCCATTCGCGCTTGAATGCCTCGCTATATCCGGCTTGCGCCCAAAATTCGGGTTCTTCGAGAAATATTGCGTCGATGCCTGCATCGATTACGGGTTTGATGTGACGCTCCTTGAAATAGTCCAGATAGTGCATCGTGGGCACGATGTAGGGCATGTAGTGTCCGTGCCATAGAGTGTCGCCCTGCGCGGTTTTCTGTCCCTCGTCGAGATGCCACTTGCCGTCCCACTTGCCGGTGAAGTAGTCTTGATATTCGCCCCATGCTATTCCGGTCATAAAATGCGTGGTGTAGCCACGCTGCCGCCACGAGTCAACACGATGGCGAAACGTTTCATCCTTGCTGTCGTTGGCTCCGTAGCACATCACCACATCGGCCCTTATGTCGGTGGCGGGCTTCCAGTGGCTTGAAGTCTGGAATGTGGTTTTCTCTCTTGCGGTCTGCGCCGTGCCCGTGGCGAGTGCCATGGTGAGCGCGGCGACAGCCAAAATCCTTCGGTTCATTTTCGCGGTTTTAATTTGTCAGACTGTTTTTCACGTGTTCATGCAGCGATGTTCGTGCCTCCACGGCATTGTCAATATCCTGTTTCGTTGGCAAGATGCCATGCCGAGAGAAACGCCGCCCGCGTTATGTCGGTGAGTTTCTCGTAGTTCAGTGTCGCAGGTTCGTCGGTGGGTTCGTTGTAGTTGGGCTGCGCATCGGTGTGATACCATATTATAGGTATGTTTTTCTTAGCAAACGACCCCTGGTCGCTTCCGCCCGTGGGGTTGTCCCATGCCCGGTAGCTCGGGTTCAGGTTGAAGCCGTTTGCAGCGATGTCATTCTTCAGCCAGTCGCCGAACACAGGATGCGAAGCCGTGTAGAAATACACCATGTAAGGCGGGTCGTCGGGCCGGTTGTTGCCGCCCACCATGTCGAAATTGAGGTAGCCCTTCACGTTTCCTATTCCGCTGAACGTCTCTACGAAATGCCGCGAACCGAGCAGTCCGTATTCCTCGCCGTCCCAAAAGGCGAATATCACATTGCGTTCAGGCGTGGCCCCGCCCTCGGCAAAAGCCTTGGCTATCTGCAGCACGGCACTCACCCCCGAGGCATTGTCGTCGGCCCCGTTGTAAATCTGGTCGCCGTCGAGCTCGGTGTCAACCCCCTCATGGTCGAGGTGGGCGCCAACCACCACATATTCGTCGCTTTTCTTTCCGGGAATCATGGCGAGCACATTGCCGAGCGATAGCTTGCGGTGGGTCAACGGCTTTATCTTTGCCACCGAGTCGGCCTCCACATAGTAGGGTTTGCGCTTGAAACGCGACAGCGAATAGGCTTCAAAGCCATGCAGATAGGCATCATACAACGGCTTGACGCCAGCCATCCGCAACTGCGAGATGATGTATTGCTGGGCCACACGCGACCCACGTTGCCCTGCCCGACGGCCTTCGAGCGCATCGTCGGCAAGAAATCCCACATGCGCGCGAGCCGCCTCAATGTTTATGCTTTCAAGTCCTGCCCTGCATGCGGCAGTAGGTTTGCCGGCAGTCTTGGCGTTGGTTTTCTTCGTGCCTGCACTTGCAGCAGTGACGGTAGAGGCGGCAATTGCCGCCGCCAACAACAAAGGTGTAATCAAATTCATATTGCAATAAAGTTTTTCAACAGTCAGATAGCCGGGCATTGGTGTCAAGACAGCCCATGCACAAGCATCGGGCCTTTGTCTGCGGCACGGCACGCCCACTTGCAAATTTAGCATTTTTATTTCAAAACGCGCCCCTTTTTCGTTTTTTACATTTGCTGATATAAAGCGAAAGTTGTAATTTTGCATTGAAATAAAGCAGGCGTGGCACACGCCCGCAACACTATTTTTGAAGAGCATAACATTACAATTCAAGAAACAATAAAACTATGGCAAAGAAAGCTTTACTAATGATTCTCGACGGATGGGGAATCGGCCAGCATGGCAAGGGAGACGTTATCTACAACACACCGACACCTTATCTCGACTATCTCACAGCCGTCAGCGCACACTCACAGCTGCTCACCTGCGGCGAAGACGTGGGTCTGCCCGAGGGACAGATGGGCAACTCCGAGGTGGGACACCTCAACATCGGTGCCGGACGCATCGTCTACCAGGACCTCGTGAAGATAAACCGCGCCTGCAAGGACGGCTCCATCATGCAGAACAAGGAAATAGTAAGCGCATACAGCTATGCCAAGGAAACCGGCAAGAAACTGCACATCATGGGCCTGACATCAACGGGCGGCGTGCACTCCTCGCTCGACCACCTCTTCAAGTTCATCGAGATAGGCAAGGAATATGGCCTGAGCAACGTCTTCGTGCACTGCTTCATGGACGGCCGCGACACCGACCCGAAGTCGGGCAAAGGCTTCATCGAGCAGGTGCAGGAGTGCTGCGACAACAACGGGGCACACATCGCAAGCATCGTGGGACGCTTCTATGCAATGGACCGCGACAAGCGATGGAACCGCGTGAAGGAGGCTTACGACCTGCTTGTTGACGGAACCGGCAAGCAGGCAACCGACATGGTGCAGGCAATGCAGGAGAGTTACGACGAGGGAGTGACCGACGAGTTCATCAAGCCGATAAACAACTCCACCGTAGACGGAACGATAAAGGAAGGCGATGTAATCATCTTCATCAACTACCGCAACGACCGTGCCAAGGAACTCACCGAAGTGCTCACCCAGACCGAGCACGCCGAGGACGGCATGCACACCATTAAAGACCTGCAATACTACTGCATGACTCCCTACGACGCATCGTTCAAGGGCGTGCACATACTGTTCCCCAAAGAGAACGTGCAGGACACTCTGGGCGAATATCTCAGCAAGAACGGCAAGCGCCAGCTGCACACTGCCGAGACAGAGAAGTATGCCCACGTGACATTCTTCTTCAACGGAGGCCGCGAAGCTCCGTATGAAGGCGAAGACCGCATACTTGTACCGTCGCCGAAGGTGGCCACCTACGACCTCAAACCCGAAATGAGCGCATACGAGGTGAAGGACAAACTCGTGGGAGCCATAAAGACACAGGAATATGATTTCATCGTTGTCAATTTCGCAAACGGCGACATGGTGGGCCACACCGGCATATACAACGCCATAGCAAAAGCCGTGCACGCCATTGACAACTGCGTGAAGGAAGTGGTGGAAACCGCAAAGGCCAACGACTACGAAACAATAATCATTGCCGACCACGGCAATGCCGACAACGCAATCAACCCCGACGGCACTCCCAACACGGCCCACTCGCTCAATCCCGTGCCGTTCATCTATGTCACCGACAACAATTCGGCAACAGTGAAAGACGGCCGCCTGGCCGACGTTGCGCCCTCTATTCTGCACATACTCGGACTTGAGCAGCCTGCCGACATGACCGGCGAAAACCTCATTTCCGACAACAAATAACACGCCGCGGCACATTGCCCGAGGCTTACATACACGCAAGGTGGACTCCACTGACACGGCATATTGCCGACAGTGGGGTCCACCTTTTCATTTAAGCCGCATCCGTTTACGCTCACTGCAAGCATGCAGATACGCAAACGGTGGCGTGATTTTGCACTCGAAACACGCAAGTGTGAAGCGTTTCAGCAACACTTCGCCCGCATTGTAAAGCCATACAGTAAAGCAACAAAAAGGAGTGAAGCATTTAAGTAAAACAAAATTCAACCGCAGAAATGCGCGCTTGCGGGAATTGTTGAGCACAAAGCCCTGCAAGGGCGCAACAGTCATAGCCCAGGGTGAGGAGGGAGCAGAGCGACCGACGTAACCCTGGGTAAACGCAA
>CAVDJG010000151.1:0-5460 GCA_963609005.1 Acidaminococcaceae bacterium | reverse complement strand
CAACGACGGCGCATTCGAGATAGAGGCCGACGTGCAGCCCGGCAACTCCGACCTTGTGGGCCTCTCGCTCTACAACGACAAGGAGGAACGCACCCTCATATATCTCGACCTCAAGCGCAAGCGCATCGTGACAGACCGCACCGAAAGCGGACTTACCGACTTCGGACTGCTGGCCGAGCGCCACGACATAGAGAAGCAGGCAGCAGCCGCCGGCGAGATGAAGGGCCGGGAAGCGCAGGATCTTGCAGCAGGCTACAAGAACGACTTTGCACTTGGCACCTGGGCACCGCTATCGCTCTGCGGCAGCGTGGACGGCAACACCACCAACCGATGGACCGAGGATGCCGCAGCCGCCAACGCTGCATCGGGCAAGACCTATCACCTCGACGTGTTTGTAGACAAATGCTCGGTGGAGATATTTGTCAATGGCGGACGCATTGCCATGACCAATCTCGTGTTCCCCACACAGCCCTACAACAACGTAAAGGTGTATGCCGAGGGCGGAACGGCCAATCTGAAAAACTTCAACATCTATAAACTCGGGCTCTGATTCAGACTCTGACAACGGTAAAACTTACAATCGACATGAACAGAAAATCATCATTCCTGAACCTCGCGCCCGTGATGGCGGCTTTCTTCACAATGGGATTCGTTGACCTTGTGGGCGCGGTGTCGAACAATATGCAGGAAGATTTCGGACTGAGCGACTCGGCCGCCAACTTCTTCCCCTCACTCGTGTTCTTCTGGTTTCTCGTATTCTCGGTGCCAACGGGCATGCTGATGAACCGCATAGGGCGCAAGCGCACGGTGCTGCTCTCGATAGCCGTGACCACCGTGGCGGTGATGCTGCCGCTGTTCGACAGCTTCATGCCTACGAAAGAGAGCCAACTGTGGCTCATGTACATATCGTTCTCGCTGCTCGGCATAGGCAACGCCATAATGCAGACAAGCATCAACCCGCTCGTGACGATGATTGTGAAGGGACACCTGGCATCGACACTCACCTTCGGACAGTTTGTAAAGGCCATTGCATCGTTCATTGCCCCGCTCATAGCAGCATGGGGAGCCACGACCACCGCGCCGCTGCTCGGACTGAGCTGGCGCATTCTCTTCCTCGTGTTCTTCGTCATAGGCATGGCCACCACGCTGTGGCTCGGGCTCACCAAGATTGAGGAAGAACCGGTTGAAGAGCATGCCTCCACTTTCGCGGGATGCTTCAAGATGCTCGCTTCGCCGGTCATCCTGCTCTCGTTCATAGGCATCATGTGCCATGTGGGCATCGACGTGGGCACCAATGCCGTGGCTCCCAAGATTCTGCTCGAACGCCTCGGCACGGAAGGCGACACTCTAAAGAATTTCGAATATGCCACATCGGTTTATTTCCTGTTCCGCACTGCGGGCTGCCTCACGGGCTCGATAGTGATGCGTAGGCTCAACATCCGCACGTTCTTCACGGTAATCGTGCTCATGATGGCACTCTCGATGGCAGGCTTCGTGTGGGGAACTACCAAATGGGAACTGTGGGCCGCCATTGCACTCGTGGGCTTCGGCAACAGCAACGTGTTCTCGGTGGTGCTCTCGCAGGCACTGCTCTCGGCCCCGGAAAAGAAGAACGAGGTGTCGGGACTTATGATAATGGGCCTTTTCGGAGGCACTGTTTTCCCGCTCGCAATGGGATGGGCAAGCGACGCCGCCAAGGCAGCCGGGGCAGCATGTCCGCAGGCATGGGCAGCAGTGGTTATGGCCGTGGGCGTGGCCTATCTGCTCACCTACATCCCGAGAGTGAAACAATGACAACGCTACCGTAACGCTACACAGTGGCAAAAACAACAAAAAACAAAGCAACAATCATGGAAAAGAAATATGTAGTGGGCCTGGGCGAAGCACTCTGGGACGTGCTGCCCGAAGGAAAGAAACTCGGCGGCGCACCTTCCAACTTCGCATTCCACGCCGGACAGTTCGGCCTCAACTCGATAGCAGTGAGCGCTCTGGGCGAAGACCGGCTCGCCGAAGAGACTATACAGCAGCTCGAAGAAAAGAAACTCAACTATTGCATGCCGCGCGTGCCCTACCCCACGGGCACCGTGCAGGTGACGCTCGACGAAGAGGGCGTGCCTACATACGACATAAAGGAGAACGTGGCATGGGACAACATTCCCTTCACCGACGAGGTGAAAAACGTGGCCGAGAACACACGCGCCGTGTGCTGGGGCTCGCTCGCGCAGCGCAATGCCACAAGCCGGGAAACGATTTACCGGTTTCTCGACGCCACTCCCGACAGTTGCATGAAGATTTTCGACATCAACCTGAGGCAGAACTTCTACACGAAGGATGTGATTTGCGAGAGCCTGAAACGCTGCAACGTGCTCAAGATAAACGATGAGGAACTTGTAACGGTAGGCCGCATGTTCGGCTATCCCGGCCTCGACATCGAGAACAAGTGCTGGCTCATACTCGGCAAATACGACCTCGACATGCTCGTGCTCACCTGCGGAGTGAACGGAAGCTATGTGTTCACGCCCGGAACGATGTCGTTTCAGGAAACTCCGAAAGTAGAGGTGGCCGACACAGTGGGCGCCGGCGACTCGTTCACCGGCACGTTCTGCGCCGCCATACTCGCCGGACTGCCGGTGGCAGAGGCGCACAGACACGCCGTGGAGGTGAGCGCATTCGTGTGCACACAGAACGGGGCCATGCCGCAAGTGCCCGACAGTCTGAAGAAATTCTGACTTCATTTATTATAGGTTTTTAGGACAGCCGCCTTCCCTACTGTGCCAACAGTCAAGGAAGGCGGCTTTGTCGTGCTCAAAGGCGAGGCCGCACGGGAGCAGAAAGCAGGGCAGAATGGCAAGCAGGCAAGACGTGGCTTTACAAACAAACTGCGCCACGCCAAAGTTAAGGACTGCAAATTTAGGGCGCAAAAGAACGCTAAATCGGTATTAATAAGTAATTTTGCAGATAAAACAACCGCCGGACACACTCGCCGCAGTGCCGTGGGCCGGCAATTACAGTAATGACATGAAGATAAAGATAGTGAACCGCGGACGGCAGCAGCTGCCCGCCTACGCCACTCCGCAGAGTGCAGGCATGGACCTGCGCGCCGACATCGACGACCCCATAACACTGCATCCCATGCAACGCCGCATCATCCCCACGGGGCTTTACATAGCGCTTCCGCCGGGCTACGAGGCACAGGTGCGCCCGCGCAGCGGCCTCGCGCTGAAGCACGGCATAACAGTGCTCAACTCGCCAGGCACCATCGACGCCGACTACCGAGGCGAGATAGGAGTGCTGCTTATAAATCTCTCTACCGACGATTTCGTGATAACCGCCGGCGAACGCATAGCGCAAATGGTGGTGGCACGCCACGAACAGGGCGAGTTTGAAGTGGTGGACGAGCTCGACGACACCGAGCGCGGCACCGGCGGATACGGACATACGGGGGTGAAATGAACACACGCATGAGCAACATACACACGCGCCGCACCGCAGTCTGCTCCATCCTGGCCATGGCTCTGGCGGCCATTCTGCCGGCTCTGGCACGAATGTCAGTACCCGACGACGGCAAACCGGGGTGCGGCATAGTGCTGGCCGGCGACACATTGCAGCACGGCGACCGCCGCGCCTACGACGTGTATTTTCTCGAAGCAGTGCGGCAGAAACTCGCCGGACACGCCGACTCGGCACTCGCGCTCTACCGCCGGTGCATAGACATCGACTCCACCGCAGCCGAAGCCTACTACGGATGCGCCGAACACTACGCTGCCTGCGACAGCGACTCGCTGGCCTTCGCCTTTCTGAAACGCGCAGCTGCACTCAGCCCCGACAACGATACCTATCAGGAACGCGTGGCACAATACCACATAGGAGTGGGTGACTACGACAAGGCCATCACTGCCTATGAAAACCTCTACACGCACCACCGCGACCGAAGCGACGTGCTCGGCATCCTGCTCCAGCTCTACCGGCAGAAGAAAGACTATGCCATGATGCTCAACACGCTATCGCGCATAGAGCAAACCGACGGCGAGAACGACGAGATAACGCTCATGCGGATGAACGTGTATGAAATGGAAGGCGACACGAAAAAGGCCGGACAGACACTCCGCGCGCTCGTGGCCAAGCGTCCGGGCGAACCTTCCTACAAGGTGATGCTGGGCAACTGGCTGATGAACCACGACGGCAAGGCCGAGGCCCTGAGCCTTTTCAAGAGCGCACTCGCTGACGACCCGACAAGCAGTTTCGCCCGCAACTCGCTCTACGACTACTACCGTTCGGAGGGCAACGACTCTGCGGCAGTGAGCATGCGCGACGCCATTCTGCTCAGCCAAAGCACCGAGGTGGGCGAAAAGGTAAAGATGCTGCAGCAGGTGATAAAGGAAAACGACATGCAGGGCGGCGACAGTGCAGCCGTGCTGAGCCTATTCGACCGCGTGGCCGCCGCCGAACGCAAGAGCAGCAACATATATTATATGAAAGGGCTGTACATGCACCACAAGTCGATGCCTACCGACTCGGTGGCCGCAGCCTACCGCCTTGCAATAGAGAAAGACCCCGAGAACAGTGCGGCGCGCATGCAGCTGATACAGATTGTATGGGCCGACGCGCAGTGGGACGATCTTGTCACGCTCTGCCGCCAGGGCACACAATACTCTCCCGACGATTTGGTTTACTATTACCTGCTCGGACTTGCCTACTCGCAGAAGGATGACGACAAGGCCGCACTCGATGCTTTCAGACGCGGAACGGGAGTGATTGACGACGAAAGCACGCCGTCGCTCGTGTCAGACCTGTATGCTTTCATGGGCGACATCCTTTACAAACAGTCGTCGCCCGACGAGGCTTTCGCCGCCTACGACAACAGTCTGAAATGGAAAGACGACAACATTTCGGCTCTGAACAACTACGCTTATTACCTCTCCGAACTGCGGCGCGACCTCGACAAGGCCGAGACAATGAGCCGAAAGACAATCGATGCCGAACCCACCAACGCCACCTATCTTGACACTTATGCCTGGATAATGTTTCTGCAGAAACGCTACGACGAGGCAAGGGCCTACATCGACCGCGCCGTGGAGTGCGACACCGACAGTGTGCCAAGCCCGGTAGTGACCGAACATGCGGGCGACATCTACGCCCTCTGCGGCGACACCGCCCGGGCAGTGGAGTTCTGGCAGAAGGCCATGGAGGCCGGAGGCGACAAGGCAATGCTCGAAAAGAAGATAAAAAGAAGAAAATATATTCCAAGAAAATAGCCATCCTACGACTATGCACATAAAATTCCTACTGCCCATCGTGGCCATCGCGCTGCTCGCTTCATGTGCCAGCAAGAAGACAATGCTGATTGACAACACCGCTGCCACGGGCTCCGCAGCAACACAAAACACCGCTGCCACGGGCACGGCTTCAACCGCAGTGGAACAGTTGTCGTTTGTGCAACGCGTGGCCGACAACAGTGTA
>CAVDJG010000150.1:0-5487 GCA_963609005.1 Acidaminococcaceae bacterium | reverse complement strand
ACAATCTCTCCGCTGTCCTTGCTTACTATTATAATGTGGTTGTCTTCGTAAACTACTTTCATCTGGCAAAAGGTATGAAAAAGAAAGTGCATGACCCCTTCGCCCTCGTGTCGGCAAGGGCGGAAAGAAATCATGCACTGATTATTTTCTCTTTAAAGGCAGCATGCATCACATGTTCATGCCACCGTCAACTTGGATTACCTGTCCGCTGACATAGCTTGACAGGTCGGATGCCAGATAAATGGCAGTGTTGGCAATGTCCTCGGTTGTTCCGCCGCGGCGGAGAGGTATCTTGCTTATCCATTGCTTGCGTATGTCGTCGGGGAGAGCCTGTGTCATTGCCGTGTCGATAAAGCCGGGGGCAATGGCGTTGGCGCGTATTCCCTTGGGCCCCATCTCCTGGCCGATGCTCTTGGCCAGGGCTATAAGACCGGCCTTCGAAGCAGCGTAGTTGGCCTGTCCAGCATTTCCGTGTACGCCTACTACCGATGCCATGTTGATGATAGAACCTTTGCGCTGGCGCATCATCACCGGGATGCATGCGTGTATGAAGTTGAACGCGCTCTTCAGATTGACGGCTATGACGGCATCCCATTGCTGCTCGGTCATGCGGAGCATCAGTCCGTCTTTTGTTATGCCGGCATTGTTTACGAGAATGTCTATCGCCCCGAACTCTTCTTTCACTTGCTTCACGACTTCTTCTGTCTGTGCGAAATCGGCTGCATTGCTGGCATATCCTTTGGCCTTCACGCCTTTTGCGGCGATTTCGGCTTCGGTAGCCTTGCCGTTTTCGTCGATGACAAGGTCGGTGAATGCGATGTTTGCGCCTTCTTCGGCAAATTTAAGCGCGATAGCTTTTCCTATTCCGCGTGCTGCACCGGTAATCAGTGCAGTCTTGCCTTCCAATAATTTTGTCATACTAATGTGTTTATAATGTTTGTGGTTTGTTTTCTTTCGCTTTCCGCCAACCGTGTTGTCGTTCCCACGCAGCCATTGACTTCGTGCATGTGCCGTGGGGCTTTGGGCGGTTGTGTGTGCGGCATCTATTTCATGTTCGACTTGCCCAACGCACCATACACCACTTTCGCCACAAGCGGTTTGCTTGCCTCTTCGGTCATTCCGTGTCCGAGACGTCCGTAGATGAAAGGCACTTCAAGGCCTTTTATGCAGTAGTGTGTGATGTCGGCCACGAGGTCAACGTCTTCGATGTCAAACTCTCCGTCGGCTTTTCCTTCGGCATACACCTTGCGGAAAAGCTCTATCTCGTCCTCGTCGAAATTCTTGCGCACCTTCTCTACCATCCAGATGTTCCTGAAAAACTCGGCACGCAGGTTGCCGTTGCGCACCACTGTTTCGCGTATCATGCTCAGGTGCGTGTAGATAAGCTCTATAATCTTGTCCTGGGGGCGCGTCTTCATGGCGGCAACTTCGTCGAGCTTGTCCGACAGACGCTCCAGTTCCGATTCTATTACGGCAGAATAAACGTCTTCCTTGCGGTTGAAATAGGTGTATAGTGTGCGGCGCCCCTTGCCCGACGCCACGGCGATGTCGTTCATTGTCGTGTTTGCGATGCCATTTTTTGCAAACAGTTGACGTGCCACGTCAACAAGTTTTTGCCGGGTTTTGGATATTGACATACTATTGTTTTTTGGTTCTTCTGTTTCGTTTTGCACATTCTCTGGTGTTGTGCAAAAGTACTGCAATAATTCCAATTACACAAAGTTTTTACACTTTTTCATTGTTACGGTTCTTTGGCGTGGGCTCTTCGTGCTTCTCGGCGGCTGCCTATATATAATAAGGTGAACTTTGATTTCGCATCTGCATGCCCCATATATTTCCCGAAATAAGGCTGATGAGCATGCCAAATGACGTTCATGTGGTTTGGGGAATGCTTTGTCTGCACACGGTCGTGCACGGGGAATTTTATGGTAATGTTTTTATCCAAAGGTAAACCCAAAACGATGTTTGTATATTTAAATTTTGTATAGTAGTGTAAAAAACACGTGGTATAGTGTTAAAACTACGGCTTTTTGCGTGTGTATATTTGTCTATGTCAAAACAAAAGAGTAATTTTGCACTCGCAATTCAGAAACAAGCCTGATTGCAGAAAGGTAATATCGCGGAGTGGAGCAGTTGGTAGCTCGCCAGGCTCATAACCTGGAGGTCGCATGTTCGAGTCCTGCCTCCGCAACTAAGATCGGTAAAACAAGTTGAAAAATCAATGAGTTTTGCCGATTTTTTCGTTTATAGGCGCGCCAAAAATTTTCAAAGCTGCAAGGCAGACATCTTTAATTCATCGAAATAATGGCACTAAAAGAAATTAAAAAGATGTGCTCAATGCTTTTGTACCAGAAACACTCCAAACGTTGTGGGCTACACACCTATCACCCTACACAAAGGTGTGCGTTGGTTTGTTGGTTTAACGTTTTGCACTTGCAGGGTATTTAACAACTCACATGTTATCATACATTAGAAAATTTGCGTAACTTTGTACGCAGAATATTTTGCAATGGAACAAGACAGATGCAACACCAGTCAATATCTTATGCGCTACCGAACAAACTTCTGAAATGGAGTTCGTTCTTTATCCTCTCATTTTTCATCCTCTTATTTGTTTCGCCCGATTCACCATTGATGCATCCCTTTGGTTGTCGTTGTGATTCTTCATGGTTTTTTACTGCCGGCAAAGCATGGATGGAAGGCATGACGCCTTATGTGGATTTCGCCGATTCAAAAGGCCCGCTTCTTTGGCTTATTTACGGCATAGGCTACTTGCTTTCACCTACATCCTATCTCGGCGTATTTTGGCTAAGCGTCATCGCTTATACTGTCACCTTCGCTTTTGTTTGGAAAACCACAAGACTATTCGTGGGAACCCCCGAAGCCTTGTTGGTCTTGGCATTCATGTCCATACTGTTTTTCTTCCGTATTTATCACACCGAAGTACGTGCCGAAGATTTCTGTATGCCGTGGATCAGCATAAGTCTATATTTCGTATGCAAGAATCTTTTAATGCCTTCGCCTAAGAATATGAGAAGTGGAGGGTGGTGGATAGGTGCAAGCTTAATCTGCTGTCTCCTTATTAAATGGAACTATTTCTTCATGTTGGGGGGGTAATTCTCATTATTATTCGTATATCGTTTAACAAGAAATCTTATGAAGGAATAGTGTTTGGCTTGTTTGGCATGATAGCCATTGCACTTCCGTTTGCCATATATTTTGCCGTTGCCGGGAATTTCAGCGCATTTGTGCATGAATATTTCATCAATACATTTTTGATTACAGACAACGACTATTCTTCAGGGATGTTCACTCGCCTTTCTGCCACACTCTTTGGCGGTCGTTTTGCTATATTCAAGACGCTTTTGTTACTTTCTACACTATTGGGAATGATAGCGTTCTGCCGTCGTTTCCGCATGTCCTTATGGCTATTGCTCGCTTACATTCCTTTTTATATGTTTTTAGAGCTGAAAGCAACAGGATTGCATTACTGCAGTACGGCAGTTCCGTTCTTGGTGTTCCTGCTTATTTTCACCATAAGCAAATTCTCGTCTTTAAAGAGGAAAATCCCTTCAACTGTCTATGTAATCCTTGCACTTTTGGTTTGTGTCGGAGGCATTGGTTTCAACTTGCGCAAGGAACGCTTGGTATTCTTTAAGTCAGTGCAGCAGGATGAATGGGATGCCATACAAAAGATAATGGCATCTAAAAATAAACCGAGACTCCTTTTCTCTGCCAACGATTATGGGCAAGGATTGCTCACGCGAGCTTTGCCGGCATGCAAATATTGGGCAAAACAAAGTGGTGCCAACGAGGAAATGATTGGAGAACGTGAGCAAGCCATCCGGGCCGGAAAACCCGACTTTATATTCATCATGGTGCAGCCCAATCCCAAACTTAGAAAACTTGTCTTGGAGTGTGGCTATCGCCAATGTTTTGCGCCGATTCCAAATACAAATGGAACAACAACACTATGCGCATTGCCTATCTATAAGAAAGGTGCCATTCAGGAAAAAGACTGAATAGCAACGCATCCGTGAGATACGGCACAACGCCACTCGCGCGTCGGGGAAGTAGATATTGCTGACGGTGACATTTTACAGATGACGCTGTAACACTATCGAAACATAGATTGCATTGATTGTTAAAACCGTTGTAACATGCCTGTCACATGAAGGGCATAAATTTGCATAAAAAATTATAGCAATCAGGAAACAACTTTTTGTTATTTGTGAAACTAAACGGTTTTAAGCAATTATCAAATCAATCAATGGAAAGAGTTAAAAAGAAAAACATGATTACGTCAATGGGTAAGTATGTCGCTGCATTGGCGTTGGGTTTTGTTCTCACGTTTGTTGGCAATGCAATGGCATTGGCGCAAGAAGCCGATGAAACTGTTGGCGGATTACAGGAAGGTTGCAGGGTGCAACCCACCAAACTGGAGAAGCGCGACTATGCGAGCCGCAACAATTGGAAACATCTTCAGGCTACGCTTACGTTCTATATGGCCAACGATTTGGGTCGGAACGGATATTACGACCAAAAGCCAATAGCTGAGCTTATGGGCGAAATGGCAGGAACGGCAGATCCGCAGTGTGTCATTGCTGCGGGCGACATACATCATTTTAATGGCGTGGCCTCTGTAAACGACCCGCTTTGGTTGACAAACTATGAAACGGTGTATTCGCACCCCGACCTTATGATAGACTGGTTCCCCGTTTGTGGCAACCATGAATACCGGGGAAATACACAGGCCGTGCTCGACTATTCGAAAATCAGCCGCCGCTGGATGATGCCAAGCAAGTATTACACTAAAGTTTTCAGCAAGAAAGGCGTTACGGTGCGCATTGTCTTTCTTGACACTACACCGCTCATAGACAAATACCGTACCGACAGTGCAACATATCCCGATGCCTGCAAGCAAGATGTGCAGGCGCAACTTGACTGGCTTGACTGCACACTTAAAGAAGCCAAGGAAGACTGGATTGTGGTTGTGGGCCACCATCCGATATTCGCCTATACAGAGAAGTCGGTGTCAGAACGCACCGACATGCAGAAGCGCGTGCTGCCAATACTGCGCCGATATGGCAACGTTGCCATTTATGCCTGCGGACACATACACAGTTTCCAACATCTGCGCGTGAAAGACGACAATATCGACTATGTGGTAAACTCGTCAGCATCACTGGCACGTCCGGTAAAGGCCGTTGAAGGCACGGTATTCTGTTCTTCAGCCGACGGATTCTCTGTCATCTCAGCCGACAAGAAGCAACTGCGCATGCAAATGATTGACAACGCAGGCAACATTATCCATGAGATAGTAAAGAAGAAATAGAGCCATACCGACAACTATACAAGATTTAAACGCCGATTATTCAGGAAAACAAAAACAAGACACTGATGAAGAAAACTATTATCTGCGGAGCAATGCTTGCATCGATAGCAACCGCAGCCTTTGCCCACACCGTAGACGGCACAGTGAAGGAT
>CAVDJG010000149.1:0-5572 GCA_963609005.1 Acidaminococcaceae bacterium | reverse complement strand
AAATCACTTCCTTATGTAGATGCCGACCGCCTCGGCGTACATGGTTGGAGCTTCGGCGGCTTTATGACAATATCGCTCATGACCAATTATCCCGACGTGTTCAAGGTGGGCGTTGCCGGAGGTCCGGTAATCGACTGGCACTGGTATGAGGTGATGTATGGCGAACGCTACATGGACACACCGCAGGCAAACCCCGAAGGCTACAAGAAGACATCGCTTATCTACAAGGCAGCCAACCTCAAAGGCAAACTGCAAATAATACAGGGCTACAACGACCAGACCGTGGTGCCGCAGCACTGCCTGTCGTTTCTGAAAGCCTGTATTGCGGCCGGAACGCAGCCCGACTTCTTCGTATATCCCGGAGAGCCGCACAACATGAGAGGCCACCAAAGCGTGCATCTGCACGAACGCATCACACAATATTTCGAGGATTACCTGAAATAGCCGCCACAAAGGCACTAATCAACATGTCACAGAACGGGAGGAGAACCTTAAAGGGGTTTCCCTCCCGTTCTCGTTTTTCACACATTTCTTTTGCAACATTTGGCGTTATCGCCCTATTTGGCTAACTTTGCAGAGAATATCAACATTTGTAACAAAGCATTTCAAGTTATGAAAATTCTTTTATTAGGCAGCGGCGGCCGCGAGCACGCACTGGCATGGAAAATTGCCCAAAGCAAGAAAGTGGAAAAGCTCTACATAGCACCGGGAAACGCCGGCACTGCACAATGCGGAGAAAACGTGGCAATTGCCGCCGATGACTTTGAAAGTCTGAAATCGTTTGTTGTGGAAAATGGCATCGACATGGTTGTCGTTGGCCCCGAAGACCCGCTGGTGAAAGGCATATACGACAATTTCAAGGGCGACGCACGCACTGCAAATGTTGCGGTGATAGGCCCGTCGAAAGCCGGAGCCGAGCTTGAAGGTTCGAAAGACTTTGCCAAGGGTTTTATGAAACGCCACGGCATACCGACAGCAAAATACCAGACATTCAACGGCACCAACGTTGAAGAAGGACTGAAATTTCTTGAAACGCTTGCCCCACCCTATGTTCTGAAAGCCGACGGACTATGCGCAGGAAAAGGCGTGCTCATTCTGCCCACGCTCGAAGAAGCACAAAAAGAGCTGCGTGAAATGCTTGGCGGAATGTTCGGCAACGCATCGGCAAATGTTGTGATTGAAGAGTTTCTTAACGGCATTGAATGCTCGGTGTTTGTCCTTACCGACGGCAAGAACTACAAGATATTGCCCGAAGCAAAAGACTATAAGCGCATAGGCGAGCACGACACGGGCCTGAACACAGGCGGTATGGGAAGCGTCTCGCCAGTGCCTTTCGCCAACAAAGAGTGGATGACAAAGGTAGAGGAGCGCATAATACGCCCCACAGTGGAAGGTCTGGCTGAAGAAGGACTCGACTATAAAGGCTTCATCTTCTTCGGACTTATCAACGTGAAGGGCGAGCCAATGGTGATAGAATACAACTGCCGAATGGGCGACCCTGAAACCGAAAGCGTCATGCTCCGCATAAAATCAGACCTCGTAGACCTTTTCGAAGGTGTGGCCAACGGCGATCTCGACAAGCGCAGCATAACATTTGACGACCGCTCGGCCGTATGTGTAATGCTCGTAAGCGGCGGTTATCCGCAAGCCTACAAGAAAGGCTACGAGATAGAAGGACTGGAAGATGTTAACGGCTCAATCGTATTCCATTCGGGAACAGCCGAGAAAGACGGTAAGATCGTGACCAACGGCGGCCGCGTGATTGCCGTAAGTTCTTACGGAGACACCAAGGAAGAGGCTTTGCGCAAATCGTTTGAAGAAGCGCAAAAGATAAAGTTCACCGACAGATATTTCCGCAAGGACATAGGAGCCGACCTCTAATACACGGGGCTACAACAAAAGCGAAAGAATATCAGGACACAACTCATGCCGTGAGTTGTGCCCTTATTTCTGTTTCATCCACAATTAACGGAATAAAAGAAGTTTTCGGTGACGACAAAAAGACTACAAAACAAGATTGCGGAAAGCAAGTTTGCCTTGCCCGTCACGGCCGTCTATGCACTGGCGGCATGCACAACCTATGGTCTGTTTTCACAACAACTGTGGGTTCAGTTGGCGTTGCTTGCATTGTCTACACTCTTGATGGTAGTGCTCAACAACGACAATGCACTGATTAGGATATACAGCCGAATGGTGTCATGCTCATTTCTCGCACTCACACTTATGGGCAGAGACATCATTGCCGATGCAAAGACAGGACTTGTGCAGTTTCTTTACATACTGTTCTATTTCTTCCTCTTCCGTGCCTACCAAAACAAGCATGCGGTGGGCAGCGTGTTCTATGCCTTCATGGCTTTGGGCGCGGCCAGCATATTCTTCCCTAAGATACTTTTCCTTCTGCCAGTGATGTGGATTGTGATGTTCACCAACATCATGGCCGGTAGCGCACGCACACTCGCGGCATCGGTGCTTGGCACGCTCCTGCCCTTCTGGTTCTTGGGAGCCTACTGCACCTATACCGGCGATTTCACCTTGCTGACATCATTCTACGACAGCATCGTGACATTCGGCAATGTTCTCGACTTTACAAACATGCCGCAGCAAACATTGCTGCAATCGGGAGCAACGGTTCTGCTTGCATTTGTGGGAATAATACATTTCAGAAGAAACAACTACAAGGACAGAATACGCACGAGAATGCTCTACGAGATATTCTCAATATCGACAATACTCATAACAACATTCATCGTGCTGCAACCTTGCGATGTGAAATATCTGTTGCCGCTGCTGACGGTCAACACTGCACCACTGATTGGCCATTATATCGCACTGACAAAGACAATGCTGACCAACATCTCATTCTTCATAATACTGGGCGCAATACTGCTCATAACAATAAACGGCATATGGCAACCTTTTTAGATTTTCTCACCAACTGGGGATATTGGGGCATGCTGGTGTCGGCTTTTCTGGCAGGCAGCTTCTTTCCGTTCAGCAGTGAAGCCGTAATGGTGAGCCTGCTTGCGGCAGGTCTGAACCCAACATTGCTAATCGTATACGGCACAATAGGCAACGTCTTGGGATCGTTGTTCAACTACGGTGTAGGGCGCATGGGACGCCTGGACTGGATTGAGAAATACCTGCATGTAAAGAAAAGCAGCCTCGACAAAGCCGAGAAATTCATGAACGGACACGGAGCATGGATGGGAATATTCGCATTTCTACCAATATTGGGCAGCGCAATAACAATATTGTTAGGGCTAATGAGAGCAAATTTCCTCATTTCAACGACAAGCATAACAATAGGCAAAGCACTGAGATACATACTGCTTATATACGGCACCCTGCTCCTGTTTTAGTTTCACGCAACACACAACCATGCAAATCAACAGAATATTCACCACCATACTGGCGGCTTTGCTCCTGACCATAGCTATGACCGGATGCTACCGGCGGCAAAACCGGCAAGAGCGCATTATAACTGTAACCATCGAACCCTTGCGTTTCTTCACCGAACAGATAGCAAAAGAGAAATTCAGAGTGCAGACAATGGTGACAGCCGGCAACAGTCCCGAAACTTACGAACCGACGGCAAAACAGATGATAGACGTGTCGGAAAGCACACTATATATTAAGGTGGGCAATCTCGGTTTTGAAAATAGCTGGCTGCAACGCATAAGCGAGAATGCCAAATCGATGAAGATTGTTGACACATCAAAAGGTATAAGCAAACTGGCAAGCGACAAGGGATATGATGACCCGCACACATGGATGAGCACAAAAAACGCGCGGATAATAGCAAGGAACATTTATGAGGCCCTGTGCCTAACAAGTGCAGAAGACAGTACATACTTCAAGGCCAACTACAAAACACTCCTGCAACAAATAGACGATGTTGACACCGCCATAAAAAAAGATCTGAAAGGAAAAACGGGCAAATGTTTTCTCGTGTACCACCCGATACTCACCTATTTCGCTTCAGAATACGGACTAAGGCAGATAGCACTTGAACACGAGGGACACGAGCCAAGCGCCAACCAAATGAAAGCCACCTTATACAAAGCAAAAGTCATGGACGCAAAAACGTTTTTCACCCAAAAAGAGTTCGCCAACAACGGGGTGGAAACTGTGGCAAAAAGCCTTGGCATAACGATGGCGGAAATAAACCCTCTCGGACACGACTGGCCAAACAACATGAAAGAAATATCACGCAACATTAAATAAAAACAAATCTGTAATGAGCGACAAGAGTGTGATTATAAAACTTGACAAAGTTACTGCCGGCTATGACGGCAAAGTCGTTCTGCGCGATGTCTCCCTGCCTATCTACCGCAATGACTTTCTCGGAATAATAGGTCCTAACGGCGGCGGAAAGACAACCCTAATAAAAGTCATACTCGGACTGATTGGCACGACAAGTGGAACCGTGGACTATTATGACAAACACGGCAACAAGACAAAGAAACTGGAAATAGGCTATCTGCCGCAATACACCAAGATAGACAGGCATTTTCCCATATCAGTGCACGACGTAGTATTGTCGGGGCTTAACTCGCAAAAACGCTTCATGCACCCGTTCTGCAATGCCGACAAAGAGAAAGCCGAGGCCGCAATAAGCGAATTCGGAATAAGCGACTACGCCCACAAGTCGATTGGCCAACTGAGCGGCGGCCAACTGCAGCGTGCCCTGTTGGCAAGGGCGACCGTGTCCGACCCTGATGTGCTAATACTCGACGAACCAAACACATACATCGACCAGCGCTTCCAGGAACAACTCTACAAAATGCTCGAGAAAATAAACCGCGACTGCGCAATCGTAGTAGTAAGCCACGACATCGGCACAATACTGCAAAGCGTACAGAACATCGCATGCGTGAACCACGACCTGCACTACCACCCCGCCGAGGAAGTGACCATGCAGAAAATGGAGAAGTATTTCGGAGGTCACATCGACCTGATTGGACATTACGGCATGCCACGTAGAATACTGAAAGGGCACAACAGTTGAAACACAATGACATGGTAGTATAACGATGAATACTGGCCCAACAAAGCAGGCCAAGCAATATATCGGCACACTTTTTAGTTAACAATATTTAAATATAAGCCGTTTACCGCCATACCAAGCCGTAGAATAAAAAAGTTGGAGTAATTTTGCACCGATTATATAATTCACATAAAGTCTAACTTTATTAATTTCATTTTTAACATTTAATAATTTATGTCAGATTTAAAGAACGTACAGCCGTTGGCAGACTTCAATTGGGACGAGTTTGAAAACGGAAGTAGCTCAAGCGTAAGCAAGACCGACCTCGAGAAAGCTTACGACGAAACCCTCAACAAAGTGTCTGAGCACCAGGTAGTGGAAGGCACCGTAATCTCTATCGACAAGAAAGAGGTTGTGGTGAACATCGGCTACAAGAGCGACGGCATCATCCCCGCATCGGAATTCCGCTACAACCCCGACCTGAAAGTGGGCGACAAGGTTGAAGTATATGTGGAGAATCAGGAGGACAAGAAAGGCCAGTTGGTTCTTTCGCACAAGAAAGCACGCCTCAGCAAGAGCTGGGAG
>CAVDJG010000148.1:0-5590 GCA_963609005.1 Acidaminococcaceae bacterium | reverse complement strand
AATTTTGCACATTTGAATGGGATGCTGCCATGCAGTGGATGCTCTGCAATCAGGACTTGTGCGCAGCATCACCACAAAACCGTAGAACAAAGAGAAAAGAACAACTGAGAATAGAGATGAAAAAGAAAATCCAATTCAGTCTCGTTTATCGAGATATGTGGCAGTCTTCGGGCAAATTCCAGCCACGCAAAGACCAGTTGGAGCGCATCGCTCCCGTCATCATCGACATGGGGTGCTTCGCCCGCGTTGAAACCAACGGCGGAGCTTTCGAACAAGTAAACCTCCTTGCCGGCGAGAACCCCAACGACGCTGTGCGTGCCTTCTGCAAACCGTTCAACGAGGTGGGTATAAAGACACACATGCTCGACCGCGGACTCAACGCGCTGCGCATGTATCCCGTGCCCGACGATGTGCGCGCCCTCATGTATAAGGTGAAGGCAAAGCAGGGCACCAACATCACCCGTATATTCGACGGCCTGAACGACGTGCGCAACATCATCCCGAGCATCAAGTGGGCCAAGGAGGGCGGCATGACTCCGCAGTGCGCTCTGTGCATCACCAACTCGCCGGTGCACACTCTTGACTATTATATGGGCATTGCCGACCAGCTCATTGCTGCCGGTGCAGAGGAAATCTGCCTTAAAGACATGGCGGGCATAGGCCAGCCGGCATTCCTCGGCCAGCTCACAAAGATGATAAAGGACAAGTATCCCGAAATCATCATACAGTATCACGGCCACTCCGGCCCAGGCCTCTCCATGGCTTCAATCCTTGAAGTGTGCAACAATGGTGCCGACATAATCGACACTGCCATCGAACCGCTGTCTTGGGGCAAGGTGCACCCGGACGTGATTTCGGTGATAAGCATGCTTAAAAACGAAGGCTTCGATGTGCCTGAAATAAACATGAGCGCCTATATGAAGGCCCGTGCAATGACACAGGAATTCATCGACGAGTGGCTTGGCTACTTCATTAACCCCGGCAACAAGATAATGTCGTCGCTTCTTCTCGGATGCGGACTGCCCGGTGGAATGATGGGATCGATGATGGCCGACCTCGGCGGAATGCGTACTACCATAAACAACGTGAGGAAGAAGAAGGGCGAAGAAGAACTGTCGATGGACGATTTGCTCATAAAACTCTTCGACGAGGTGGAGTATGTGTGGCCGCGCGTGGGCTATCCTCCATTGGTTACTCCGTTCTCGCAATACACCAAGAACATCGCATTGATGAACCTTCTCACCATAGAGCAGGGAAAGGGACGCTTCGTGATGATGGACGACTCCATGTGGGGAATGATTCTCGGCAAGTCGGGCAAGATTCCTGGAACTATCGCTCCCGAACTCGTGGAGCTTGCTGCAAAGCAAGGACGTGAGTTCACCGATGCCGACCCGCACACTCTGCTGAGCAATGCACTTGATGATTTCAAGAAAGAGATGGACGAAAACGGATGGGAATATGGCGAGGACGACGAGGAACTCTTCGAACTTGCAATGCACCCGGAGCAATATCGCAACTACAAGAGCGGACAGGCAAAGAAGAATTTCCTTGCCGACCTTCAGAAATTGAAGGATGCCAAGCTCGGGGCAAACCTCTCTCCCGAACAGCTCAGTGCCTACAAACATGCCAAAGCCGATGCTGTCGTGGCTCCCGTCAAGGGCGAAATCTACTGGGAATTTTCTGGCGACGGCGAGTGCGCACCTACTGTTGAGCCGTATATCGGCAAGGAATACAAGGAAGGCGACACGCTCTGCTATATACAGACTCCGTGGGGCGAAATCGAAACAGTGCCTGCTGCCCTTGGCGGAAAGCTCGTGGAAATAAACGCAAAACGCGGTACGAAAATTTCAAAAGGCGACGTGATAGCCTACATCGAGCGCGAACACGAATAAGCATCTTTTGGGAAAATGATTTCTTGGAAAGATATTATCGACAAATATTACAATGAGAATGCGGCCTTGCGCCACATTCTCATTACCCACAGCCAGTCTGTAGCGCAGCGCGCGCTACGGATTGCTGCTTTACATCCCGAACTCAATATCAACAATGATTTCATACTCGAAGCAGCCATGCTTCACGACATTGGCATAATACGCACCAATGCTCCGGGCATAGAATGCCACGGCACCGAGCCTTATATAAGGCACGGCGTAGAGGGAGCAGACATGCTGCGCGCCGAAGGACTGCCTCTTCATGCAAGAGTGTGCGAACGCCACACCGGCGCCGGACTGTCGCTCGACGACATAACAAGGCAGAACCTGCCTTTACCGCATATCGACCTGCTGCCCGAAACGGTTGAGGAAAAGCTGATATGCTATGCCGACAAGTTCTATTCAAAAACCCATCTGGACAGAGAAAAGACAGTGGAACAGGCCGAAAAAAGCCTTGAAAAATTCGGAGGCGATACTGTCGCACGTTTCAGAGAACTCAGAAAAATGTTTGAATGAGCGGTTCTGAAGCACAGAATCTGCTTTTTCCAAATGTTTGTGGATTAGGAAAATACAATGCGTTTCCGCCCCCATACATTTTCACAGAGGTTGTCTGCCAGGCACAAAACAGGCAGAATGCCAGTGAATACCACATTATAAAACAATGAGAACAAAGACTGTCATAGCCCTTTTACTGTTCGCTTTCATTTTTGTGATGGCCGGAGAACACATGTCTGCACCACAACAGAAAAGAAGCAAGAAAGCAAGACACAAGGACACAACAGCCGTGGCCGACACGTTGGCTGCGCTTGACTCTCTCGGGAAAGCAATGCCCGACACGGCAGCCATGGACTCATTGCAACTGGCAATATACCACCACAACAAGGCCGTTGACGACTCCATTCGACTTGATTCGCTCAACCGCCAAAAGGCAAACGGGATAAATTCGCCCGTAAACTACACTGCCAACGACTCCATTGTGTATGATGCACGCAGCAAAACGGCACATCTTTACGGTAGTTCTACCGTGAAGTATGAGAACATGGACCTTGGAAGCGAGAAGATATACATGAGTCTTGACAGCAGTCTCGTGCACGCTACCGGAGTGCGCGACACTTCCGACGCATCGGGAAAGACGCTTGTCGGCACCCCGGTTTTCAAGATGGGAGCCGACGAATATGAGAGCGACACGATGGCGTTTAATTTCAAAACGAAGAAAGGTCTCATCAACAATGTCTACACAAAACAGCAAGAAGGCTTCTTGCGCAGTGAGTTGTCGAAACGCAACGACAACGGTGACATATATCTGCAACACGGACGCTACACCACATGCGATGCCAAACATCCCGATTTCTATATAGCATTGTCGCGTGCAAAAGTGCGTCCCGGCAAGGATGTCGTGTTCGGTCCTGCCTATCTTGTAGTGGCCGATGTGCCGCTGCCGCTTGCCATTCCTTATGGATTCTTCCCTTTCACGAAAAGCTATTCAAGCGGTTTCATCATGCCAACATACGGTGACGAGAGCAACCGTGGGTTCTATCTGCGCGACGGCGGATACTATTTCGCGATAAACGACAAGTGGGATTTGAAACTGTTGGGTGAGATTTACACCAAAGGTTCGTGGGGAATATCGGCTGCAAGCAACTACAACAAACGTTACAAATATAGCGGAAGCTTCTACTTCAGTTTCCAGGACACGAAGACAGGCGACCAGGGTCTGCCCGACTATACGCGTCAAAAGAGTTTCAAGATACAATGGAGCCACAGGCAAGACTCTAAGGCCAACCCTTACAGTTCGCTTTCGGCCAGCGTGAATTTCGCGTCGTCGAGCTACGAACGCAACAACATGAACAGTCTGTACAACCCGCAGACACTCACACAGTCAACCAGAACGTCGTCGGTGAACTGGAGCACCACGTTCTCGAGCATAGGTCTTTCGCTCAGCAGCACGGCCAACCTCTCGCAAAACATGCGCGACTCGTCTATCAGCATGACGCTTCCCGACCTCAACATATCAATCAGCCGCTTCTATCCGTTCAAGCGCAAACATGTCGTGGGCAACGAACGTTGGTATGAGAAAATATCCATGTCATACACGGGACAGCTCTCAAACCGCATCGACACAAAGGAAGACAAGCTTCTGCACTCCAACTTGGTGAAGGACTGGCGCAATGGTTTCAACCACTCGATACCCATAAGCGGAAACTTCACGTTGTTCAACTACATCAACGTCAGCCCCTCGTTTAATTTCTACGACCGCATGTACACCAACAAAGTTATGCGTTCGTGGGACGAGACACGGCAGGAGGAAGTAACCGATACGGTATATGGTTTCCACAATGTCTACAACTGGAACCTCAGTCTGGGAATGTCAACCAAACTCTATGGCTTCTACATTCCAAGCCGAAAGATATTCGGCGACAAGATACAGGCCATACGCCATGTGGTCACTCCATCGGTTTCTTTCAGCTATGCTCCCGATTTCGGAAACCGCCATTACGGCTACTGGAAGACCTACCAAAAGACCGATGCCGACGGCAATGTGTCGCTTGTGGAATACTCGCCATATCAAAATGCACTCTATGGCGTGCCTTCACGCGGCAAGACGGGCAACATTTCGTTCGACGTTTCCAACAATGTCGAAATGAAAATACGTTCTGACAAGGACTCAACCGGTTTCCGTAAGATAAGCCTTATCGATGAGCTCGGCTTGAGCATGAGCTACAATATGGCAGCAAAAGAGCATCCTCTGAGCGACTTGTCGATGCGCATCCGCCTGAAATGGTGGAAAAACTACACGTTCAACATGACTGCCGTGTTTGCCTCCTATGCCTACCAACTTGACGCCAACGGCACTCCCTACGTCGGCAACCATACTCTTTGGGGCATGGGCAAGTTCGGACGTTTCCAGGGTACATCGCAGAACATATCGTTCACGCTCACTCCCGAGAAGATAAAGAAATGGTTTGGAGGCGGAAGCGACGACGATGACCGCAAGAAAAAGAACAAGGACGACGAGGAAGGAGTAGATACCGACATTGAAAGCAATGTGGATGACACGATGATTGAGGGGCAGCGCGGGGCCAAGAAAAAGAGTGGAGGCGGCAAGGCCGAGACCGATGCCGATGGCTATATGCACTTCTCCATGCCTTGGTCGCTCACTTTCGGTTATGGCATAACGATGCGCGAGAACACCGGCGGAAAGTTCAACACCAAGACGATGCGCTATCCTTACAAGTTCTCGCAGAACCTGAACGTGAGCGGAAACATACGTCTGAGCGACGGATGGAACATAAGTTTCTCAAGCGGTTACGATTTCGAAAACCACGACATATCGATGACCACGGCTTCGTTGCAGCGTGACTTGCACTGTTTCAACATGAGTTGTTCGGTAGTGTTGGCTCCATATACAAGTTACAACTTCACTTTCAGGTGCAATGCCTCGACGCTTGCCGATGCGCTGAAATACGACAAACGCAGTGGTTACAGCAATGCTGTGCAATGGTATTGATGCTGAATTTGTGGCGGCATTGCCGTTTTTTGAAGTGCAAAAAAATAAGCCTTTCCGCTCCAGTATGACTATTCTGGTTGTAGCGGAAAGGCTTAAGGCGTGTTCTAAAAAATCCACGCATTATCAAATTCTATTTTGACGGGTATGCTCT
>CAVDJG010000147.1:0-5592 GCA_963609005.1 Acidaminococcaceae bacterium | reverse complement strand
CGATCACCATGCCGCAGGCCACCGAGTTTGCCACTACCCAAACCGGCATGCCGGTGGTGAAAGGATGCGGCGACATAAGCCAATAAGTGAGGCACACCGGAACGATGCCGAAAAACACGAGCACCAGCACATCGCCAAGCCCGAGATAAGAAAACGACACGGTGTAGACAAAGCAGAACAGCAGGCAGGCAAAGCCCACCAATATCATGTAAACGCTCCCGTAGGCCACCAATGGAAGGCCCACCAAGCAAGCCAAAGCCGACACTGCCGCAATGCCGCGGCGCATTGCCGATGCCGTAATCCAACCCTGTGCACAGGCCCGCTTGGGCCCGAGGCGCGTTTCGTCGTCGGTGCCTTTCATGTAGTCGAAATAGTCGTTAACGAAATTAGCGTCGATTTGCATTACAAACGCAAACAGAAGGCACAGACAAGCAGGTATGACCCTCACCTGATGACCGAAAGACGACACTGCGCAGCCTATGCCAATCATAACGGGTATGACTGCGCCTATGAGAGTTTTGGGCCTTGATGCAAGCAGCCAGGCCATTGCCGAATTAACCGAAATCTTTTTGTCGTCCATAAACAATTGGTTGATTGTTCTTGCAAAATTAGCCATAATAGATTAATTTTGCAAATTATTGAAACAGCATTACTATGTCAAGACGCACCGTAAGCCTCGATTTAATGGAGTTTGTCGAGCAGAACATTCTTCCGAAATACAACGCATTCGACAAGGCACATCAACTGAGCCATGTGAGTAGAGTAATAAAGAATTCGTTGAATCTTGCTGCATCGGTGGGGGTTGACGTGGACATGGCCTACACAATAGCTGCATACCACGACTTGGGGCTGTCGGGGCCACGCGCCGCACACCATATTCTAAGCGGAAAGATACTGCTTGCCGACAAACGGCTCAAGCGGTGGTTCAGCGATGAACAGATACGCATAATGAAAGAAGCCGTGGAAGACCACCGCGCATCGGCTTCGCACACACCACGCAACATATACGGAAAAATAATAGCAGAGGCCGACCGCGACCTCGACCCAAGAGTGGTTTTCACCCGTGCCATTGAGTATGGACTTGAACACTACCCCGAAAAGAACTGCGAGGAGCAATGGCTCAGGTTTGTGGCACACATGGAAGAGAAATATTCAAGCCACGGATATATACGCCTCTGGATCTCGCACTCTCCCAACGAAGCCAAACTCAGCGAAATAAGAAACACGATAAACGACCGGGTTGCGCTGAGACGCATTTTCGACGAGATATATTTGCAGTCAACATCATCATCGCCAAGCCAGGCCAACAGCGAGAATGTCCATGCAAAATAAAGAATGAAACATTGTTGCTCAGAGGCACAACATTAATAATGTAACATACAACATATTAGAAAGAAAATTTGTAACTTTGTGCCCGACGGTGGCGGAAAGAAGCATGCAACCTCTCCACGCCATGTCTAAATAGCTGTGCAAAGCTGCCGTAACGACAAATGCCTGACACGAATAGACGGAAGTCATTGTCTTACGGCAAGACTTTTAATTGGGAAAAAGGGTTAGTATGTTAATAGAATATCAAGAAGCCAATATATTTCAAGCCGATGAGCAGGTGCTCGGCAATGTAAATTTGCAGGTGGACACCGACCAACTGGTGTACATCATCGGTAAGGTAGGCTCCGGAAAGACCTCGTTATTGAAGACCATGTATTGCGAATTGGATTTCAAGAAGACCAATTCAGGCAAGGCTGAGGTGCTTGGACACAACCTTCTGTCAATCAAACGCCGCGAAATACCGGCCCTGCGCAAGAAAATGGGCATCATATTTCAAGACTTCCAGCTTCTTCACGACCGCAGCGTGAAACAGAATTTGGAATTCGTGTTGCGCTCAACAGGCTGGAAAAAACGTAAAGACATTGACGAGCGCACCGCTCAGGTGTTGTCGTTGGTGGGCATGGCCGAGAAAGCAGACCGGTTTCCGCACGAACTATCAGGCGGCGAACAGCAACGTGTGGCCATTGCCCGCGCCCTGCTTAACAGTCCGAAACTGATTGTGGCCGACGAGCCTACGGGAAACCTCGACCCCGACACTGCCGAACAGATAATCAGTCTTTTATACGACATAAGCCACACCGGGACGTCTGTAATAATATCCACTCACAACCTGGGGATAATCGGAAAATATCCAGGATATGTCTACAAATGCGAAAACGGATGTTTCGCCGACATTACAGACGATTACAACAAGTAGGCAGAAAAACAGAAAAAACAATGACACGTTGCTGTGAAGCATGTGGCAACAGATGCAGGCGCAATGCACCGGCCACGACAAAGCAGCACAAATAAACAAATATCAGGATGAAAGTAATGAAATTTGGCGGTACGTCAGTAGGTACCCCGGAACGCATGAAGTCTGTTGCATCAATGGTATGCGAAAGTGGTGAACAGACATTCGTTGTCCTGTCGGCAATGTCAGGAACGACAAATTCACTTGTTGAAATATCCAACTATCTCTATAAAAAGAACTCTGACGGGGCGAATGAGATTATAAACAGCCTCGAGAAGAAATACATGCAACATGTTGAAGACCTGTATTCAACAGAAGAATACAAGGCACTGACACGCGAATTTCTCACAAGCGAGTTCAATTACCTGCGATCTTTCACGAAAGACTTGTTCACAAGTTTCGAGGAGAAGAACATCGTGGCGCAAGGCGAGATAATAAGCACCAACATGGTGACCAACTATATGCTGGAGCAAGGCGTAAAGGTTAAGCTGCTGTCGGCATTCGACTTTATGCGCACCGACAAGAATTCAGAACCCGACACACATTATATTAAAGAGAAGCTCGGCGCTGTGATGAAGGAGAACGAAGGCTACCAGATATACATAACACAAGGGTTTATCTGCCGCAACGCATACGGCGAGGTGGACAATCTGCAACGTGGAGGAAGCGATTTCACCGCTTCGCTTATCGGTGCCGCACTTCCTGCCGACGAGATTCAGATATGGACCGACATCGACGGCATGCACAACAACGACCCGAGAATAGTTGACAAGACAGAAGCCATACACCAGTTGAACTTTGAGGAAGCTGCCGAGCTGGCCTATTTCGGAGCCAAGATTCTGCACCCGACATGCGTACAGCCGGCAAAATATTCGGGAATTCCCGTCAGACTCAAAAACACTCTCGACCCAAAAGCCGAAGGCACAATTATCGACAACGTGCTGATAAAGGGCAAAATCAAGGCAGTAGCCGCAAAAGACAACATCACGGCAATAAAGATAAAGTCGAGCCGCATGCTTTTCGCCACGGGATTTCTGCGCAAAGTGTTCGAGATTTTCGAGAGCTACCAAACTCCCATCGACATGATAACCACCAGTGAGGTGGGCGTATCGATGAGCATCGACAACTGTTCGCACCTGAACGACATCGTTGACGAGTTGAAAAAGTATGGAACAGTGACTGTCGATACCGACATGTGCATTGTTTGCGTCGTGGGCGACTTGGACTGGAGCAACATCGGATTTGAGACAATTGTGCTTGATGCAATGAAAGACATTCCCGTGAGAATGATTTCATACGGCGGCTCCAACTACAACATATCGTTCCTCATAAAGGAGTCTGACAAGAAGCGTGCCCTTCAAAGCCTGAGCGACACACTCTTCGCAAAAAGCGACAAGGCAATATAACAAGCGGGGCGACATCCCCGTGGCATGACATGTGACACCGGTAAAGGTGTCACATGTATATTGTTTATACAATTCACATTTCACACCGGCACACCAACATGTGCGTTACAATACAAAAGATGTTTCCAGTAGATAATTTCAACAAAATCAAAACCCCATTTTACTATTACGATACCGACTTGCTGTGCAAGACTCTTGACACAATAAGCAAAGAAGCAGGAAAGCACAAGAACTTTGCCGTGCACTATGCAGTGAAAGCCAATGCCAACGAAAAGTTGCTTCGGCTCATAAGCCGCTATGGCTTCGGCGCCGACTGTGTAAGCGGCGGTGAGATAAACGCCGCCATTGGTGCAGGATTTCGTCCGGCTTCGATTGTATATGCAGGAGTGGGGAAAAGCGACTGGGAAATAAACCTCGGACTCGACAAGGACATTGCATGTTTTAACGTGGAGAGCATCCCCGAACTGGAAGTGATAAACGAGCTTGCCCGCGAAAAGGGCAAGATAGCCAAAGTGGCATTCCGCATTAACCCGAACATCGGGGCACACACACATGCCAACATCACCACCGGATTGGCCGAAAACAAATTCGGAATAGCCATGGAAGACATGGAAAATGTCATCGACGAGGCGTCTAAAATGGAGAATGTGGAGTTTGTAGGTCTTCATTTCCACATCGGTTCGCAAATAACCGACATGGGCGATTTCGAGGCACTATGCAACCGCATAAACGATTTGCAGAACAAGTTGGAACGCGCCGGTGTAAAAGTAGGAAGCATAAATGTAGGCGGAGGCCTTGGCATAAGCTATGACCACCCACAAGAAGAACCCATACCCGATTTCAAAGCATACTTTGACACCTATGCCAAGCACCTCAACCTGCGTCCGTGGCAAACCCTGCACTTTGAATTGGGACGCTCTGTCGTTGCGCAGTGCGGCACTCTCATCACCCGACTTCTGTATGTAAAACAAGGCAGTTACAAGAAATTTGCCATTGTAGATGCCGGTATGACCGACTTGATACGCCCTGCATTATATCAGGCATTGCATAAAATCGAAAACATTTCAAGCTGCGATGCCAAGGAAACATATGATGTCGTTGGCCCAATATGCGAGTCAAGCGATGTATTTGCAAAAGCCATCGAGCTCAACAAATGCCACCGTGGCGACTTAATTGCAATACGTTCGGCAGGAGCCTATGGCGAGATAATGGCGAGCCAATACAACTGCCGCCCACTTCCCAAAGGCTATACATCTGAAGATTTATGATTATAGATACATTCACACTACTATTTGGCAGCATCGTCGTTCTGTCCGCCGTCATCTCAGTACTTGTCAATCCGTTTCTGCGAAAGTCCAACGACAACGGCAAGTCAAAGATTTCGGCAGACAGCAACGAACCAATATCGGTAGTCGTACTTGCACACAACAACGCAAAGGCACTGGATTTGCACCTGCCAGCCATACTGACACAGGACTATGAGCCTGGATTTGAGGTGATAGTAGTGTCGGAACAGGGCGACTTGGCAACAGAGGCAGTGATAAACCATTACGCCAACAACCCGAAACTGCGCAGCACTTTTGTCCCTGCCAAATCTTTGTTCATGAGCAAACAGAAGCTGTCGGTTTCGCTCGGGGTAAAAGCTGCCAAAAGCGAATGGGTAGTTTTGATTGACTCTGAATGCACTCCCAAAACCGATACTTGGCTAAAAACCATGGCACGAAACTTTGGCGAGGGTTCAGATATGGTTATCGGGTATAGCAACTATACGCCAGCCACAAAACCATTCTACCGTTTTGTGCGGCTGCGCACAATGTGCTACCTCATGCATCAGGCACGGCGCGGCACCGCATACCGCACAAACGGAACAAACATCGCATTCCGTAAAAGCATTTTTGTAAACGG
>CAVDJG010000146.1:0-5619 GCA_963609005.1 Acidaminococcaceae bacterium | reverse complement strand
GCTTCCATGTCGTCACTAAGTGACTTGTTGTTTGCGATGTTTTTACCGGACACCAGTAATTTTTTTGACAGCGGCAACGTGTTTTACCACACGTTGCCGCTGTCGTGTGTTACTGTGTTCTGCCGTTAGTTTCTGATGCGGTTTTGTGCATACAAGCCCTGCAAGGGCGCAACAATCGAAGCCCAGGGTGAGCAGCGCGGCGGAGCCGTGATGCGTAACCCTGGGTATTTAGGTTATAGCCAAGGCTGGACTGTAAGTTCAGCACAACCATTAATGCTACATTCGCCCACCAGCTTGCTGCGTATTGTGGTGAACTTTCAGTCCACCCTTACCACATCCCGTTAACCCAGGGCTGTTATGTTGCGCCCTTTCAGGGCTTGGACACCAATTGTTCAAATTTTACCGGGCACCAATAAATATAAAAACAAAATAAAGCGCAGGAGATTGCTCCTGCGCTTTAATGTTCGGTCACTGTGTGACCTTTTGTGTGCGGTGTCCCGCCGGACACCAATAAAAGTGATTTATCGCCTTCAGGTCTTAGCCAGTTTTCGTGAGAGTTGGCAGTTAGCGGTGCTCACCCTGACGATATAGGCACCCGAGGCAAGGGTATTGAAAGATATGGTTTTCTCGTCGCCGCATGCCAAATGGCCGAAGTTCCATTCAGCAGCTTTCCTTTCGTCGAGGGTGAACACCTCGACACGGGCAAACGGTTCGTTGCTGCCGAAGAGCAGTTTCCATGTGCCCTGGCAGTGGAGAATGGTGACTGGGGCCGCCGATGCGTTAATCTGCGGCACGCCCGAAGAGCTTCCTAGGCGCAGAGCCTCCTTCAGTCCTTCATAGGCGTTTATCTTGCCGTAGCCCCAAGTGGCGTTCCACTCGTCGTTGCCGGTGAAGCTGTCCTTGGTTGATGTGGCCTTTATTATGTCGAGTATCTGCCCGCAGCTCAATGCCGGGTTGGCCTGCAGCCACAGGGCTATGATGCCCGTCACGGATGGCGATGCCATTGATGTGCCCGACATCTGCTCGTAGTAGAAGCGTTTGAGTGAGCTTACCTTCACCACCGATGCTATCGACGAGCTCGTGACATCAAACGATGCGCCGGTTTTGGCAACTGCCGAGACGACGCACGACCCCGGGGCTGCAACGGTGGGCTTGCATGGCTGCACGGCCGACAACGACGGTCCGTGGCTTGAGAAATTGGCTATGTCGCCTTCTTCTCCGCGCACGTCGCTCTGCGTCTTGCCGTTGTAGTCGGTCCATGTGTTTGATGTGACATAGGCCGCAGCCACCACTGCATTGTCGATGCTTGCCCCGAAATCGTCGACGCAGCAGTTGGTATCGCCCTCAATGAATGTGTCGTCGGGGCCTTTCTCGAAGTTGCCGTAGTTGTTGTTGGTCCAGGCGTGGAAGGTGACACCCTTTTCGCCCGTTATCTCGAAGCCCAACTGACCCACAATCGAGGCCGACCTCATGCGCAGGAAGTAGTGCTCCTTGTTGTTGAAACTGGCTATCTGGCTAGTCCACTCATAGTCGTTCCAAAAATCGTCTGACTTGTAGTCGTACTTGCCGTTGACGTAGAGGAAGGGGCGAACAGTGAGATGCCGCTGCCCGTCGGCCTGCTGTCCCCAGAGGTCGATAAGCGCGCCGCCGGCTCCGGTGGAGTTTGACACGAGCAGGCGCACCGTTTCGCCGTCCTCCTTGAAGGTGTGCTGTGCGTGCTGCACATACACGTTCTCGTTGCCGGCGGCAATGACAATCTCGCGGCCGTTGCCCGAGGTGAGTATCTCGTCGGCCGCCCTGCTGAAGGCACTTGTGCCGTCGTGCGCTCCAATCTGTGTGCCGAAACTCATGTTTATCACCCACGGCGCGTTGCGCTTGGCGGCAATCTGCTGCACAAACTTGATGTCTTCGAGCACCTCGGCGTCGGAGAAGTCGGACGGAATCATCACGATGTCGGCATCGGGAGCCATTCCCCAGTAGTCGTTTTCGGGAATACGGCTGCCGGCTGCGATGTTGGTAACGTGCGTGGCATGGCCATACACGTCGTAGCCGTCGCCCGTTGCGGGTATCTTGCTGCTGTCTTCAATAGGGTCGCTGGTCTCGCCTTGGGCATATCCTCGCCTGTTCCAAAGGCCCACTACCCTCGATGTCTTGCGGTCGTCTTTGAGGAAAGCCACGTGCTTATACTCGAATCCCTCGTCGATGACGCCTATCACGACACCCTTTCCCGTGTAGGGCGAGTCGAGACCGTCGCCGTTCTGCACGCGGTCGGCACCCGTGGCACTGCGCGCCTTCACCATAGAAGGGTGGGCGGTGCGCGGCAGTTGCACGCTTTCCACTCCCGGATAGAGGTAGAGTTGCGGCAGCATGGCCGTTGCCATTCTCACCGTTGCCACTTTACTGGTGATGATGTTGGCGCGTATGCCGTTGCGGCCGAGGCTGTCGGCAAGTTGCCGGGCATCGGCACACTGCACAATGGCGTTGGTGCAGGCGGTTGAGATGCTGCCCGCAGCCTTGCGTGGGTTGCCGGCCGAAACGGGGCCGAAGCCCGGACGCTCCACCACGGTTTGTGCCGAAGCGTCCAGGCCTGTGCCTAAGGCAATGGCCAAGAGAATGACTCTTGTTGCATCCATTATCTTACGATTACTTTAACTATTCTGCCGTCGGACATCTTCACGAGGTTGATGCCCTTCACTGCCTTTGCTACGGGCATGCCGTCGGCCGTGTAGCGTGCCACCTCGTGGGCCTGGGCATCGCCGTTGATGCCGTTGATGGCAGTGGGAGTTGAGCTGAGGATTACGGGCATAAAGCCGGAGAGTGAAGACTCGGCCGTGTCGCCGTCTCTGTCGAGGAACGACTTGACGGCAAACGCATACTGGTCGTATCCGGCAAGCGAATCAAACGTGTAGCTCGTTGTCTTGCCGTCGGCTATGCTGCCGGTTGCGAGATAAGTGTAGATTTTGTCGCCCTTCTTCAGGTCTTGTGCCACCATAACTTCGTCCAAAAGGAAGTAGCCGTGGTTGAGAGTGTAGATGTAGAGTTGCCCGTGAGGATATTCGGTGCAGTCCATTTCGAAGGTCTTGTCGATGATGCCCTGCTTGCCGCTGGCGTCGGTAGCCTCGAAATATGCGCCAGACTCATGTCCGCCAACGTTGACAACCAAGCCCTCGCCCGGTGCTCCGTAGGCCTTGATGTGTATGTAGAACTTGCTGTCGTTGCCCAGATAAATCTGCGGTGTGGCCACATAGTAGCGGTAATAGTTTGACGTTGCGCAGCCCAACATGCCGTTGGCGATGGCAGCGCCGGCTGTTACCGACCATCCCGGCTGCTTGGTGTACTCGTCGAGCGACATGCTCTCGGTGTTGCCCACCTTGTCGGGCGACGTCGGGTCGGTCTGCTCGTCCTCGATGCCCGAGAAGTCTTCGTCGAGCAACACATACTGTCCTTTCTTCGTAGCGGTGGTCACTCCGTAGCAGTAAGCCTCATAGCTGTCGGCCTTGCCCACCTCTTGCCAGTTGGCCTGGTAGGAGCTGGAAGTGATGTTGGTGGCTTCTTTCAAGTCGGGCGAGGCCACTGCCACCAGGTGTGTGATGTCGGCGTTGGAATATTGTTTCAGATAATGCGTGTTGACGGTGTAGTAGTAGTCGGCTTCGGGGTCGAGACCGCTGAACACATAAGATGTGCCTGAGGTTCTGTCTTCGGTGCCTGTCTCGCCGGTGCTGAGGTTGAATTCCGCCGGAACGAGCTTGCCCGGGCGTCCCATGGTGAGGTTGATGTCGTCAACAACGGCATAGTCGCCCTCGGGCAGACCTGCGAAATAGAAGCGCAGACCGTAGTATTTGTCGCTGCCCAGAGCCTTGCCCAGGTTGACGTAGGTGCCCTCAGACGTTGCTTCGCCATAGTTGAGCGTGGCCACCTCGGTCCAACCGGAGAGCGAAAGAGCCTCGATGTGCATCACGGCTTCGAACACATCCCAGTTCATGTCGTCGTCGCCGTAGGGCACGGGGTCGTAGAAGCGCACCCACATCGACATTTCCTTCATCTTGCTGAAGGTGTAGGGAGTGGTGATTGTGTCGCCGTTGCTTACATAGAGGGCATTGCTTCCGTCAACGCCCACGGGCTGCACCTTCTTGTCGGCGTGCAGGCTGAAGGTCCATCCGGCGGGAAGGTTGGATCCGTCCTCAGCCACATTGTCGAAGTTTTCGGCCATTACGGTGTCCTTGTCGCTGGTGTATTCCTTCTTGTAGAGGTTCACCACATAGTTGAACGCCTTGCGTGTGGGCTGCCAGTTGGCCTGGAACGAAGTGTTTTCGATGTTGGTTTCGGCCAGAAGGGCAGGCGGAGCCACAAACTCTTCGGACGAAGTTGTGACATGAACGTCGTCGAGAAGCACCGAACCGTAGCTGTGGAACTGTATGAAACCGTCGGGGTCGGCGTTCACGTTGCGCATCTTTACGGTTATTTTCTTCCATCCTTCCTTCTTGTAGAGGCGGTAGGACAGCATGTTCATGTCGCCTTCCTGGTTGTGTGTGTCGGTGCAGGCGTTGTAGCCTCCCCTCAGCAGGTTGATGAAAAGGTCGCTGTTTTTCACGGCCTTCACCTTGAATGTAATCGTGACGCTGCCTGAATAGTCGCCCAGCGGCGTGTCGATGTCGGCAGCCGTGTATTCGTTGGGTGAGATAAGGGCCACCATGCCGCCTGCGGGATAGACGAACGATCCTGCCCACTGGCCGTCCTTGGTGAGGCTTGCGTCCATATACATGCCCGGTTCGTCGTAGTAGTAGCACAGCATGTCGCTGCCCGGGGCGTCGCTTGTGCCGTCGGTTATGAGCGAGAAGTCCTCGTCTATGAGGATGTCTTCCTCGTGCGAACCTTCCTCAAACGTCTTGAGTGGCGACGTTGCGGCCGATGCTGCCCTTTGCTTCAGCGGGCGGTTGGCAGGCACGCCCACCACATTGCCCAAGACCTTGGCCTTTGTTTCAAGCGTCTTGCCGTCTTTTACGAAAGTGGATTTCTCGCCGTAGTGCTTCAGCTGCAGCAAGCCGCCGGCGAAAACACAGCATGAGAAAAGGGTGCCAAGCATGAGCACGCCAACTTTCAGCGTAAAATTCTTTCTCATATCTCAGTATAGCGTCAGGCTCTTGTTATACGGTGCGTATGCAAGGGCAGAGCCTGTTTTGACCCTTGCACCGCAATGTGTTTACGTTGCAAAGGTATGTCACATGAAAAAGAAACGCAGTGTTTTACTGTCACTTATCCGTACTTGTTTTGAAAACAAGTACACAATTTGTCATTCAAGAACGCTTTTGGCTATTTTTCTGTATTCCGTTGGAGTCATGCCCACGATGCTCTTGAAGGTGTTTACGAAGTTGGGCCGCGACCTGAATCCCACGCTCAGGCCTACGCCGCCCACCGAGTAGTTGCCGTAGTGTTCCATGTCGTTGAGCCGGCGGCAGGCTTCTTTTATGCGGTATTCGCCGAGCAGGGCGTTGAAGTTCTTGCCGTATATGGCCTTAATGTTCTTTGACAGCGTCCAATACTTCACGTCGATGAGGTCGGCCAGGCGGCTAAGGTCGAAGTCGAGAGAGCATATCTCCTTGTCGTCGGTGAGCACATTGT
>CAVDJG010000145.1:928-5631 GCA_963609005.1 Acidaminococcaceae bacterium | reverse complement strand
CGGCTTGGGCAAGGGCAACTGCCAGTATTGCACTTCTTTTCATAAGTATTTGTTTAGCATTAACTTATTTGGTCGCATCAGTAAAACTTCACGTCGGTAATGACCATTGAGCCCACTTTTTCATTGAGTCTCTTCACAAGTTGCGTTCTCATCATCGACAGGTCTTGCCGCAATGCGGGGTTGGACATCTTCACAAACAGTGTCTGGTTTTTAATTGTTTTCTGTTGTGTGTAGCGTGCCACGACCGGCCCGGTCACTTCGTCCCACGAGGCAATGAGCCTTTTCTGCAGCAAAGGCGTTTCAAGACCTTCTTGCCGCAAATACTGGGCGAGCAGGTCGCCTATGTTCTGGACTTTGCGTCTAAACATCTTTTTTCTCGTTTATCTCGCCGCCTCTCACGTCAAACAACTTGTATTCTGACGACACATTGCTCAAAATGCGGTCGAGGTGGTCGCGGTTGGTGTCGGTAATGAATATCTGCCCAAACTCGCTGCCCGACACGAGTTTCACTATCTGCTCCACCCTTTGCGCGTCGAGCTTGTCAAAAATATCGTCGAGCAGCAGCAATGGTGTGGTGTTTGATGCCGTGCGTTTGAGAAAATCAAATTGGGCGAGCTTCAACGCTATCACAAACGTTTTGTTCTGTCCCTGGCTTCCCTCGCGTCTCATCTGATAGTCGCCGAGCATCATTTCGAGGTCGTCGCGGTGAACGCCGTGCAGCGAATAGCCAACGGCCCGGTCGCGAAAACGGTCGCGTTGTATGACATCAAGCAACGGGCCTCGCTGTGCATGTGAAACATATTTAAGCGAAACCGGCTCGTTGCCGCCCGATATGTGGTTGTGTATTGATTGGAATATGGGCGTGAGCTCGTTGACGAAAGCATTGCGGGCATTGAAAATCACAGTGCCGTGGCGTGCCATTTCATGCTCCCAAATGTCGAGAAGCGAGGCATCGGGGGCTTCCTCCATTTTCAACAGGGCGTTGCGTTGCTGAAGTGCCTTGCCGTAGCTGGCCAGCGCCTCTATGTATTTGTGGTCGTATTGCGATATTACCACATCCATCAGTTTGCGGCGCTCGTCACTGCCACCCGTTATAAGCGTATAGTCGGAGGGCGACACAAGGACAAGCGGAATGAGCCCTATGTGCTGCGAGAGTTTCCTGTATTCTTTCTTGTCGCGCTTGAAGTGTTTCTTTGTTCCGCGTTTCATTCCGCAATACACGTCGGTTGCCTCGCCTCGCTCATCAACATACTCGCCGTCAAGCACAAAGAAATCCTGGTTGTGGGTTATTATCTGCGAGTCGATGGGGTTTGACGAACTGCGGCAGAACGACAGATAGTACACCGCGTCGAGGAAGTTTGTCTTGCCTTCGCCGTTGTGCCCTATGAAACAGTTCATGTTTGGCGACAGTTCAACTGTTGCCTCTCTTATGTTTTTGAAATTTATTATTGAAATCTTGTTGAGTATCATCCGATTGTTTTGATGGTTGCATACTGGCGCATGTTTCTGCGCCACGGGGTTATTCATAAACCTCGTCAATGCCAAATCCGGTGTCGTTGTATTCAGAAGCGCATGGGTCGTATCCGTCGGGCAAGTCGAATTTCACATTCGGATTGTAAGGCAGACTGGTGTCGGCGTACACCTTTTTCATGAAATAGGCCCAAATGGGCAGTGCCATGGTAGCGCCCTGCCCCATGCGCATGGTGTCGAAATGTATGTCGCGGTCTTCGCCGCCAACCCAACATCCGCTTACAAGCTGTGGAGTGAAGCCCACAAACCAGGCATCGGAATTGCGGTTTGTTGTTCCGGTTTTTCCTCCTATTTCGCCGGTGATGTTGTATTTGTATCTAATCCGCCCGGCCGTTCCGCCGTCAACGACACCCATGAGAAGCACAAGCATCTTGTTGGCACTCTCCGAACTTATGACCTCGTTCATGCGCGGTTGGAATGTGGTTATAACATTTCCCTCGTTATCCTCGATTTTTGTTACAAACATTGGGGCGGTGCGTATGCCGTGGTTGGCAAACGTAGTGTATGCACTCACCATCTCGGCCACCGAAACCTCGCACGGACCAAGGCACAACGACATCGAAGGGTGTATGTCGGGGTTGTTTATTCCGTAGACGCGCAACAGCGAGACAAACTGTTGCGGATTCATCTTGCTCATAAGATAGGCCGAAATCCAGTTGTTAGATTGCGCAAGTCCCCATTTCAGTGTCACCATTTCTCCATATCGCTTGCGGTTGGCATTGCGCGGTGTCCATGGCTGTCCGGCCACGATGTATGTGCGCTGCACATTGGGGGCTTTGTCGCAAGGCGAGAAACCGTTCTCCATGGCAAGCGAATAAAGGAACGGCTTTATGGTAGAACCCACCTGACGACGGCCGTTCATCACCATGTCGTACATGAAGTGCGAGTAGTCGAGTCCGCCCACATAGGCCTTCACCGCGCCCGTGCTTGGCTCCATGCTCATAAATCCTGCACGGAGAAACGATTTCACATATCTTATGCTGTCAAGCGGTGTCATAACCGTATCGATGTCGCCATGATAGGTGAATACCGACATTTCGGTGGGTGTCCTGAACGATTTCCTTATTTCCTCGTCGCTTGCTCCTGCCTGTTTCATCGCACGGTAGCGGTCGCTTTGGGCAACGGCTCTGTCAAGTATGGCGCGCACTTGCTTCGCCGTGAGTTCTGATGTGAATGGCGCGTTGGGCTTGTTGCGCTGCTCCTTGAAGAACTCGGGTTGCAGATAGCGTGCCACATGGGCATACACAACCTCTTCGGCATAGCGTTGCATGCGCGAGTTGATTGTCGTGTAAACCTTCAGTCCGTCGGTGTTGAGGTTGTAGGGCGAACCATCTTTCTTGAAATTCTTGTTGCACCAGCCATAAAGCGGGTCGGTTGCCCATGCTATTGAGTCATACACATATTGCCGCTTGTTCCATGAAGGATATTGTGAAATGTCAGGCCGCTGGGCCGACATGTACACACGCAGGAACTCACGCAGATAAGGGGCCGTGCCGTCCTTGTGGTCGATACGGCGGAAATTGAGGGCAAGCGGTTCTTCGGAATACTGCGCACATTCGCTTGTCGTGAGATAGCCCGACTTTCTCATTTGGTCGAGAACCACATTTCTGCGTTCGGTGCAACGCTCAGGATAACGCACGGGATTAAACAACGAAGGGTTTTTGCACAACCCTATGAGTGTCGCCGACTCCACCACATTCAAGTCTTTGGGCTCTTTGTTGAAATACGTATTTGCGGCGGTCTTGATGCCGACAGCGTTGTGGAGGAAATCGAAATAGTTGAGATACAGGGCTATTATCTCCTCTTTGGTGTAGTTGCGTTCAAGTTTCACTGCAATCACCCACTCTATTGGCTTCTGCAACAAGCGTTCAACGGTGCTCCTTGCCGTGCAAGAATATAGCTGCTTTGCCAACTGTTGAGTTATTGTCGAGCCGCCGCCGGCACTTGTCTGCCCCAAAATTCCCCTTTTCACAAGGGCACGTCCGAGAGCTATGAAATCAATGCCCGAATGTTCATAAAACCGCTCGTCTTCGGTAGAAACAAGGGCTTGCACCAGATAAGGTGAAAGATTGGAATAGGACACACAAATGCGGTTCTCGCGGTTGAAATTCCATGTGCCTATTACTTTCCCGTCGGATGAATATATCTGGGTAGCGAAGCGGTTTATTGGGTTCTGCAAGTCTTCAACGGGAGGCATATACCCTATCCATCCATTCCATATAGCGGTAAAGGCAATAGCACATGCTGCGAATACAGTAAATAGCGCTCCCCAAAGAAAGTGAACGAAAGCTTTTCTCATTTCACGATTAATTTGTATGATAAGGTACGGCCGACAACGACCGCAGGAACTCATGTTGCAAAGAAAATGAGTGTTGCAAAGTTAATGCAAATAGAACGATTTGCAAAATAAATGCAGCGATATTTGCGTGTATGGCTATGCACCTCGCTGCGCGAAAAGGCGTGGTGTGTGCACGGGGAAAGCGGGGATGTAAAAAAACAGACCATGACAAGAACGTATAAACTTGTCATGGTCTGGACTAATGTATGCATGCTTTGAGTGCAAAGCAAGGCTTCTTCTAACTGTTGCAGCAGACGGCACACATGTGCAATCCAAACGATGCACGCATGTGTTGCAGGCGGTGCGCGGTGAAAGCAAAGGCTTTCTTGCTTTGTCAAGCGATAGAATATGCCGCGTTGTCAGTGCTTGGCCGATTTTACTATGCCCATGAAATACTCGTGCATACGTGTGTCGTCGTTCAGCTCCGGGTGAAAAGATGTCACCAGTTGGTTGCCTTCACGGGCTGCAACTATGTGTCCGTCGACTTCGGCCAGAACTTCCGTTTGCCCGCCTACACTCTTTATGTAAGGAGCGCGGATGAACGTCATGGGAATGTCTTTTCCCACGCCCGCGACCTCGCCCTCGGCATAGAAACTGCCCAACTGCCGTCCATAGGCATTACGGCACACAACGGTGTCCATCGTGGATATGCGGCTGAACGGTTCTCCCTCAACCTGTTTCGCAAGGAGTATCAGGCCAGCACATGTGCCGAATACCGGCAGCCCATTTTCAATGGCGTCACGTATGGGGTCGAGCAGTTTCAGGTCGACAAGCAGTTTCAGTTGTGTTGTGCTCTCGCCACCGGGAATTATCAGTCCGTCGGCCGGTTTTTCCC
>CAVDJG010000145.1:0-898 GCA_963609005.1 Acidaminococcaceae bacterium | reverse complement strand
AACGCGCCTTGCAGCGCCAATACAGCTATCTTCATGGTTTTCACTTGCCTCTCTCGGCCATAAGAACCTGTATTTCCTGCTCGTTGATTCCAACCATGGCTTCGCCCAGATCCTCTGACAGTTCGGCCAGTTTCTTCGGGTCGTTGTAGTTGGTCACGGCTTGCACTATCGCTGCTGCGCGCTTTGCAGGATTTCCGCTCTTGAATATGCCCGACCCCACAAACACGCCTTCGGCACCGAGCTGCATCATGAGTGCTGCGTCGGCCGGTGTGGCCACTCCGCCAGCAGCGAAATTCACCACGGGCAGCTTGCCGTTTTCGTGCACATAACGCACCAGGTCGTAGGGCACCTGCAACTGTTTGGCAGCTTCATAAAGCTCGTCTTCGGCCATTGACACAAGGCGGCGCATTTCGCTCTGCATCATGCGCATGTGTCTCACGGCCTGCACCACATCGCCTGTTCCGGGCTCACCCTTGGTTCTTATCATTGTGGCACCCTCGGCAATGCGGCGCAAGGCTTCGCCAAGGTTCTTGGCACCGCACACAAACGGAACGTCAAACTTTGTCTTGTCGATGTGATACACATCATCGGCGGGCGAGAGCACCTCGCTCTCATCGATATAGTCTATCTCGATGGCCTGCAAAATCTGGGCTTCGGCGAAATGTCCTATGCGGCATTTGGCCATTACAGGTATGCTGACGGCGTTTTGTATGCCTTTTATCATTTTGGGGTCGCTCATGCGCGATACACCTCCCGCGGCTCTGATGTCGGCCGGAATGCGTTCGAGGGCCATTACTGCACATGCTCCAGCCGCCTCGGCTATGCGGGCCTGTTCGGGGGTAGTAACATCCATGATGACACCGCCTTTCAGCATCTGTGCCAAATTGCGGTTTAGTGT
>CAVDJG010000144.1:0-5636 GCA_963609005.1 Acidaminococcaceae bacterium | reverse complement strand
GTACTATATCCAGGCCAAGCACAGCGACGCCCTCACAGTGTCGTTGGCATCGACATTCAACCACCAGATAGACAAGAACAAGAACATCAACATAGGCATAGTGGCCGCCACCAACAAGGGCATGCACTACCAGACAATGGACGACCTGCTCGGGGCCGACCATTTCACCAACATCAACAACTATGCCCTCGGAATGTACTACAACGAGAACTCGCCCGAAATACAGTATGACCTGAACAACCCCAACGCCATTGTCAAGGTGGGCGACAAGTTTGGCTACAACTACAACTTGCTCGTGAACAACGCCAAGCTGTGGTCGAGCTACACTGAAACATTCGGAAACCTCAACTACACGATAGCCGCAAAAATAGGCTACACCAGCATGGAACGCGACGGAAAAATGCGCAACGGTCTTGCCGCCAACTACTCTTACGGCAAGAGCGGAGTGGCCGAATTCATTGACGGTGGCGTGAAGCTGGGTGCCAACCTGCACATGGGCACGGGCGGAACGCTGTCGCTCGGACTCGGCTATGAGCACCGTGCACCGCAGGCACGCAACGCCTTCGAGGCTCCCGAAATAAACAACAACTTCGTGGCCAACCTGAAAAACGAGCGCATATTCAGCTCTGAATTGGGCTACCAGTATGAAAACGCGTGGCTGCACGCCAACGTGAACGCCTATTACAGCCGCCTCACCAACGTGACCGACTGGCAGAATTTCTTCTTCGACGACGAGAACTCGTTCACCTACGTGTCGCTCACCGACATGAAGAAGGAATACTACGGCGTTGAGGCAGGCCTCAAATTCAAGGTGACAAGCGCATTCGACATCAAGCTCCTCGGCACCATAAGCGAAGCAAAAATTATAAACAACGCCAAGCTGAGCTACATGAAATCGTCGAACGGCACCGAAATCACCGACGACAAGATATACAACAAGGGCATGCGCGAGTCGGGCACGCCGCTCACCGCAGCAAGCCTCGGCCTGAGCTACCACCAGAACGGATGGTATGTAGATGCCAACTGCAACTACTACGACCGCATCTACCTTTCCTACTCGCCCAACTACCGCTACGAATCGACACTTCAGAACCGCAAGTCGGCAGGACAGACTGTCTACGACTTGCAGGGCAACGTGCTGGAGTCGGCCATAAGCCAGGCCAAGGGACACGGAGGCTTCATGGTGGACTGCTCGATAGGACGCAGCATATATCTCAAGCACGGTTCGCTGTCGATAAACCTCTCGGTGACCAACGTGCTCAACAACCGCGACATCGTGACCGGCGGCTATGAACAAAGCCGCAGCGACTACTCGGGAAGCGGCGACAACACGAGCAAGCGTGCCTACTCATTCTCGAAGAACCCGATGAAGTTCTATGCCTACGGCACAAACGGAATGCTGAACATCACTTATAAATTCTAAACAAGAAAGCAATGAAGAAAACGATGAAATATCTCGCCCTCGCAATGCTTGCCCTGGTTGCCACGACAACAGTCACGTCGTGCATGGACGACGACTGGAAAGACCCTACGGGCGACGTGTCGCCCTACGGCAACAGCAGTTTGCAGGAGCACAACGTAATATCGATAGCCGACCTGAAGACAAAATATGCCAATGCATTGAGTCAGCAGAACGACACGACACGCATAACCGACGACATACAGATAAAGGGACGCGTGGTGAGCACCGATGCCGGCAACAACATTTCCAACGAAATTGCCGTTGACGACGGCACCGGCTCGATTATTGTGTGCATAACAGCGCGCGGTCTGTACAAGATATACCCCGTGGGACAGGAAGTGCTCATAAGCCTCAAAGACCTTTACATAGGCACTTACGGCTATCAGCCGCAGATAGGCTCGCCCTACACAAGCACCAGCAAGTCGGGCGTAAAGCGCACATTCCCGAGCCGCATCAACTTCAACGTGTGGCAGTCGCACTTCCGCAACATCGGCAAGGCCGACGCATCGACGGTTACGGCAGAGGAGTTCGACCTCAGCAAAGTGAAGGATGCCAACTATATAGCCGAGAAGTGCGGCAAGCTCATGACCTTCAAAAACGTGACCTTTGCCGAGGCAAGCGAAACGACAAAGACCCCGTTTGCCACTGTTGAGGAAGGCACGGGCAACGGCAACGGCGTGAGCCGCTCGCTCAAAGGCTACAGTTCGAGCGTGCTCTGCGTGCGCACAAGCATCTATGCCAAGTTTGCATCAATGCCGCTGCCCACCACACCAGTAAACATCACCGGCATCGTGACACGCTACGGCAGCACCGTGCAAATACTCATTCGCGAATACAGCGACGTTGAAACAGTAAAATAAAGGCAACGACAACAATCAAAACAAAAAGAAAAAAAACAAAACTCGATATGAAAAAAATACAGTATCTGATGTTCGCCTTCATCATGGCGGCATTCACATTTACAAGCTGCGAAGATGTGCCACAACCCTACCAGACTCCCGACAGCGGCGACGATACCCCCACCATTGAAGAAGTGGCAACCGGCGAAGGCACTGTAGAAAGCCCGTTCAACGCAGTTGCTGCCAACAAATATGTAGAGGCAGGCGAAGGACTCGACAAGACGGTGTATCTCACCGGCATTATAAGCAGTGTGAAAGAGTGCTCGGCACAATACGGCAACGCATCGTTCTACATCACCGAAGACGGTTCCACCACCAAGACCCAGTTCTACGTTTACCGCGTGAAGGGTCTGGGCAACAACAAAATCGACTCCGACGACTACGTGAAAGTAGGCGACAAGGTTGTGGTGTGCGCCCAGCTCACCAACTACAACGGCACATACGAAACTGCACAGAACACCGGCTACATTTATTCGCTCAACGGAAAGACCGAAGGCGGCAGCACCACTCCCGACGAGGGCAAGGCCACCGGCGACGGCACAAAGGACAATCCGTTCAACAGCATAGCTGCCAACGAATACACATCGAAGCTTGCCGCCGACGTAAATTCCGAAAAGGAAATATACATCAAGGGCAAGGTGGTGTCGGTAAAGGAGCAGTACAGCACACTATACGGCAACGCCACATTCTACATCTCAGACGACGGCAAGGCCGACAACCAGTTCTATGTGTTCCGCGCACTTTATCTTGACAACAAGAAATACACCGAAGGCACCACACTCAACCCCGGCGACGAGGTGGTGGTGTGCGGAACTGTTGTCAACTACAAGGGCAACACTCCCGAAACAGTGCAGGGAAAAGCCTACCTTGTTTCGCTCAAGAGCAACGGCGGAAGCAGCGACACTGGCGAGACTACCGGTGATGCCAGCGCAGCCAACGGCGACTTTGAATGCTGGGTGAACGGACTTCCCAACAACTGGAAGTCAACCTCAACGGCAGGCAACGCCACATTGAGCCAAAGCACCGACGCTCACGGCGGCAAATACTCTGTGAAAGTGGCCGGAAACACAAATGCCAACAAGCGTATGGCCTACAAGGAAACCTCGCTCAAAGCCGGCGAATACACAATGACATTCTATGCAAAGGCAGCCACATCAACGGGTGCTTCGCTGCGTCCTGGCTATGCAATCGTTACCGACGGTAAGATAAGCAGCGGCAGCGACTACGTCTACGGCGACTACACCAACAACATCACAAGCACCGAATGGGTGAAAGTGACCCACACATTCACCATTTCGGCCGACGGCACTTACTGCATTGTGATAATGAACGCCAAGAGTCCCGGCGGCGATTTGCTCATTGACGACTTCACGCTCACCTGCGGCTCACAGACAATAATAAAATAAGCTGAAAGCACTGCACCATCAACGCATCCCCGCCGACATTCAAACAACGTCGGCGGGGATGCCCTTTTTTGCTGCAATATGCACATTTCACGGGCGTTATAGCAGACTATGCCAACAAAACAGTAGCCAAAATTTGCACGAACAAGAAAAAAGACGTAACTTTGCAGCCGATTAAATGCGTAACAACGCGAAATCACTCAAATAAACATTCAAACATAATTAAAGAAATGAAAAAGGGAATCCATCCAGAAAACTATCGCCCCGTCGTATTCAAGGATATGTCCAACGGCGATATGTTCCTTACAAAGTCTACATGCAAGGCTACAGAGACAGTAGAGTTTGAAGGCGAAACTTACCCAGTAGTGAAAGTCGAAATTTCGAGCACTTCTCACCCGTTCTACACTGGCAAGAGCAAGCTCGTCGATACAGCCGGCCGCGTGGACAAGTTCATGAGCCGCTACGGAAAGGTTCGCAAATAAGACACAGATACCTTCCTATTTTATATAAGGACATTGAAAGTGTGTTCTTGCGTAGTTGCATATACGCCAGAACACACTTTCTTTTTTCACTCCTAACCGAATAAGAGTGTTTGAAGCCAACCATTAGGGTTTCGAGCGGAAACATTTGCATAAGGTGGCACAAACATTCTTCTCCAAAAAACAATACTACAATACCATTATGGCTAAAACAAAACACCCATACATCTTCGTCGGCAAGACTTTGAATTTCGTAGCCGCATTGGCAATGGTTGTGTCTATGGCAGCATGCAGCGACGACTCAGGCAGCAGCAATGAAGGAGGCAACAACAATAGCGGCCCCAATGTAAACAAAAACATCGCCACTACCGACAACGCAGTGACCAGACTCGAATTTCCGCACCTTGCCGACTCGAAAAGCAACATCGTAATCGTGCACCGTACACCCGAAAGCACATTTGACAAAGACAAGGTGAACTATTCGGTGGAATGGGACTGCAACAAGAAATCGCAGCGATGGTCGTGTTACCAGATGCACAAGGGATACAACGGCAATTTCTCGCGCGTGGTAAACGAATATCCAAACGACCCCGACATTCCGAATGAATACCGGTGGAGCAACGACTACATACGCAACTCGGGTTTCCAACACGGACATATATGCCCCAGTGCCGACCGCACATTCTCTTACCAGGCCAACTACCAAACCTTCTACATGTCGAACATGCAGCCACAATACGCCGAGTTCAACGGATATTCGGGCAGCAACCGCGGTCTGTGGCTGCGCATGGAAGGAAAAGTGCAGCAACTGGCAAGCAACCTCGGCGCATCAGACACTATGTATGTGTGCAAGGGCGGATGCATCGACAATGAGGAATACATAATAAAGCGCATCGACAACAAACTCATCGTGCCCAAATATTTCTTCATGGCCCTGCTCATGAAAACATCGCAAGGCTATTCGGCAATGGCATTCTGGGTAGACCAGACAGCATCGTGGCGCATGAACGAGACACTCGCACAACATGCAATATCTATCGACGAGCTGGAACAACTCACCGGCATTGACTTCTTCTGCAACCTTCCCGACAAGATAGAAAACGAAGTGGAGAAGAATTTCTATCCCAAATATTGGGGCCTGCAATAGCTCATTGCAACACAAAAAGAAGATCTTTTCGGAGCCTTATGCTTGGCGTGCACTTGTGTAAGGCTCTGCAAAAGCACTTTTTTAAGCAGAAAACAAAAAAAATACAGGAAAAGTTTTGCAGTGTAAAATAAAAGCATTACCTTTGCACTCGCAATTAAGAAACAGATTGATGCGCTCAAAAGCTGACGTAAGGAAGTTTGGGTGAGTGGCTGAAACCAGTAGTTTGCTAAACTGCCGTACGGGTAA
>CAVDJG010000143.1:0-5646 GCA_963609005.1 Acidaminococcaceae bacterium | reverse complement strand
GGCACCATGTTTGCGCAACAATACCGCTCCACCGTTATGATGTCGCTTTACATCGTCGGCATCGTCATGGCTGTGATAATGAGCCGCATCTTCAGCCGATGGCTGTTCAAAGGTGAGGACACGCCTTTCGTCATGGAGCTGCCGCCCTACCGCTTTCCTACGGCCAAGGCAATAGGCCGCCACACATGGGAAAAGGGCAAGCAGTATCTCAAGAAAATGGGAGGCATAATACTCGTGGCAAGTGTCATAGTGTGGGCTTTGGGCTATTTCCCGCACAACGAGACCCTTTCCAAGCAGCAACAGCAGGAACAAAGCTACATAGGGCGCATAGGAAAGGCCATTGAACCGGTGTTCCGTGCCCAGGGTTTCGACTGGAAACTCGATGTGGGCATAGTGTCAGGTGTGGGAGCCAAGGAAATCGTGGCCTCGACAATGGGCATACTTTATTCGGGCGACGAGGAGATTGCCGACGACGGAGAACGCTCATACGCACGGCTGCGCACACAAATGGAAGCCGACGGCATAACTCCGCTCACGGCCTATTGCTTCCTGCTTTTCGTGCTGCTCTATTTCCCTTGCATAGCCACTCTTGCCGCCGTGAAAGGCGAGACCGGTTCGTGGAAATGGACTCTGTTTGTGGCTTTCTACACCACGGCACTTGCATGGTGTGTATCGGCATTGGTATATCAGATAGGAAACATGCTGTTGTGATGTCTGACTTGCACATATAATCATATAAAAACATGCGCATTGCAAGCGTGCATCATATGCCGCACGCTTGTGTTGCGTATGTAGCGTGAGCATGAGGCGCATGGTGCATGTCGTCGTTTCGGCCAGTTACTGCCGCAAGCATTGCCATTTCACTTTGGAAAGTTTACTTGCTGAATATTGCCAAATAAGTCGATAGTGTTCTGATAATATTGATACAGATGAAAGATTTTGACCGGTTGATGGTGCGTTTCCGCCAGTTTGGCGGATGGCGGCTCGCATGCCAATATGCCCGTATGGGAGTGCTGCACACGGCTGCTGCGGCCTTGGCGCGCTGCACCCTGTGCGGCAAGTCGCCGAAGGAAGTCTATCCGGCCGTTACGCGGAAGGTAGACGAGGTGCTGGCGCGCCGTTATCGGCATATCTTGGAGGGGTATGCCGACAGTGCGAGGCACGGTGAAAAAGGTGGTGCAGAAGGCTGTGAAGTGCCCAAGATCATTTGGTCGGCATGGCTCCAAGGGCTCGACAATGCACCCGAAATGGTAAAGGTGTGCCTTGAATCGCAACGAGCACACTTGCCCGGATATGACGTACGTGTGCTCGACATTGACAATTACACGCAATGGGTTGACTTGCCGGAAGAGGTGACAGACAAATATCGCAAGGGACTGATACCGCCTGCCTCGTTCAGCGATTTGCTGCGCTTGGCCGTGCTGCGCAAGTATGGTGGTGTTTGGATGGATGCCACGGTGTATTGCTCGGGCTTTGACAACGGGCAGTTGATCACCCGTTGGCAACGCATCATGCAGAGCGAACTTACACTGTTCCGCTATTTCCGCAAGGGCATGTTGCAGCCAGTAGGTCTGTCCACATGGTTTGTGGCTGCTGTGCCAGGCCAAAAGAATGTGTCGGCCGTGCTCGACATGCTCCTGGCTTATTGGCATGATTTCGATTGTTTGGTGGATTACTACATCATACATCTGTTTATGGGGATGTCGCTCAGTAAGTTTCCCGAAGTGGCGGGGCGCATGCCTCGCGAAAACAGTTTCCACAGTTTGTTGCTTGGCCGTGCGCTGGCAAATGATTTCAATGAGAAGAAATGGAACGAACTGGTGGAGCATGTGAGCATACATAAACTCAACTACCGCAAAGTGGAAGAAGCCTTGCGCAACCGGGAAAGCTATTGTGCGCACTTGTTTGATAGCCGGAATGTGTGTAAATCAAAGTCGTAGGACTTGTATTGTATAGATAGCCTTTTTGCATTTCGGCACAAGGCATAAAAAAACTCCGCAAGGATGCACATTGTTGCACCGTTGCGGAGTTTGTGTTTTTGTCAGAATTTTGCCATCTTTATGGCATCAATGGCACATTCATCACCCTTGTTGCCATACTTTCCGCCGCAGCGGTCTTTTGCCTGCTGCAGGTCGTTGGTGGTGAGAAGGCCATATATAATAGGTATCTCGCTTGTTGAATTGAGACGCGCAATACCGTATGTGACACCTTGGCATATATAGTCGAAGTGCGGGGTTTCTCCGCGTATCACGCTTCCAAGTATTATCACAGCGTCGTAGCCGCCGTGCAACACCATTTGGTGGGCTCCGTAGATAAGCTCAAAGCTGCCCGGCACGGTTTTTACATGTATGTTTTCGGGCAGAGCACCGTGTTTTTCGAGCGTTTTCACGGCTCCGTTGAGCAAAGCCCCGGTTATTTCTGTATTCCATTCTGCTACGACAATTCCGAAACACATGTTGCTTGCGTCGGGAATTTTGTTGGCATCGTAGTCAGAAAGATTGTGAAGTGCTGTGGCCATGATTATTCGGATACGCGTTCAATGTACTTGTCGATTTCCGAACTTTGCACCAAAGCTGCGTTCACATATTTTTTCTTGATGTCTTGGTAAACCTTGAGAGCCTCGGCTTTCTTGCCCTGGCTTTCGAGCAGTTGGGCTGCTTGCACGCGGAATGTGGGCGCAATGCTCATGTTGGCACCGTTCTCTGACTTGCTGTCGGCCATGTCGGCAGCCTTCTGCAATTTGCTTATGGCTTTGTCGATGTTGCCTGTGTTGGCATAGGCATTGCCCAGTGCTGCTACGGCTGCGGGGCTTATCATTGCATCGCTTTCGGGTGAGAATTTCTCCAACTTGGTGATTGCGTCGTTCCATTTGCCGAGGTTTGCATAGCAAATTCCGGCATACAGATTGGCGAGGTTGGCTGCATCGGTGCCGCTATAGTCGCTTGAAATCTTCAAGAAACCGGCATATCCTGCTCCGTCGCCGTTGAGGGCTTTGTCAAATTGCTCCATGTTGAAATATTCCTGACCTTTTGCAAGGGCAGTGCTTGCCTTCTCCTCACGGGGGCCAGATACGAATGCTTTGTAGAGCAACAGCCCGGCAACAACTACGATGATGGCAACAACCACTATCGCTATTTGCTTTTTGTACTTGTCGAAAATTGTTTCTGTCATGTTCACGGCACCATTGTGGCCGTTAACTTTTGACTCCTTGATTGATGATGTCTTTCCCATTATTGTTTTGTTTTTTATATTGCTGTTTTGAAATATGCATTTTTTCTGCGCGCAATGGCTTGAAATGCGCACAAATGCAGCGCAAAATTACTTAATTTATCCCGTATATAGAAATTTATTCTATACTTTTTTCGCATGCTGTGTGTAATTGAAAGCCCTTGTAAACGGTATTGTTCAATGACTGTGTTTAATTTTGAATGTGAGGTGACGGTAATTTCCGTTTCTTTTTATTAACTTTGCAATTGCCAAAACTGGGCGTGCGCGTGCCTTTTCGTGTTGATTTGGAAAAGCTTCAGAAACGCATGCACCAAAACAAATAACAAGAAAAATGCCGTTAAGATTACCTGACAGACTCCCGGCAATAGAGTTGCTGAAGAAAGAAAATATATTTGTCATTGACAATTCGCGGGCCACGACACAGGATATACGTCCGTTGCGTATCGTTATTCTCAATCTTATGCCCATCAAGATAACGACTGAAACCGACCTCGTGAGGTTGTTGTCGAACACGCCGTTGCAGATGGAAATATATTTCATGAAGCTCAAAAGCCATACTTCGAAAAACACGCCGATAGAACACATGATGATGTTCTATAAAGATTTTGAGGTGATGCGCAACGAGAAATTCGACGGGATGATAATAACGGGCGCACCGATAGAATTGCTTGATTATGAGGATGTGCAATATTGGGATGAAATATCCGAGATATTCAAATGGGCCGACACACATGTGACAAGCACAATGTATATATGCTGGGCGGCACAGGCCGGACTGTATTTTCATTATGGCATTCCTAAATATCCGCTCGAAAAGAAGATGTTCGGCATATTCAAACAGCATCCGCTCGATTTGCGGCAGCCAATATTCCGTGGCTTCGACGATGTGTTCAGTATGCCGCATAGCCGCCATACCGAAATTAGACGCGAGGACATATTGGCCGACAACCGCCTAACACTGCTTGCCGAGTCGGAAGAGAGCGGTGTGAGCATGGTTATGGCGCGTGGCGGTAGACAGATATTTGTGACCGGACACCTGGAGTATGCACCTAATACGCTTGACCAAGAATACAGGCGCGACAAAGGAAAACGCGATGATGTCGATATGCCCAAGAATTATTATATCGACGACGACCCTGAGAAAGCTCCTTTGGTGACATGGCGTGCGCATGCCAATTTGCTGTTCAGCAACTGGATAAACTATTACATTTATCAGGAAACTCCATACAATATCGACGAAATAAGATAATTGCTCGTAATATGAGACAGATAGAATTGCTCGCACCTGCAAAAGACCTTGAGTGCGGAAAGGCTGCCATTGACCATGGTGCCGATGCCGTGTATATAGGAGCGAGCGACTTTGGAGCGAGAGTCGCAGCCGGAAATTCTACCGACGACATTGCCGCACTGTGCCAGTATGCGCACAATTTTGGGGCCAAGGTGTATGTTACGGTCAACACGATAATATATGACAGTGAATTGGAGGAAGCCCATCGGCTCATAACTAATTTGGCAACGATAGGCGTCGATGCCATTCTTGTGCAGGATATGGGCGTCGTGAAAATGTTGGAAAACCGTGCATGGTCGGTGCCCGAGCTGCATGCCAGCACGCAAACCGACAACCGCAATGCCGCGAAAGTGAAATGGCTGCACGGGCTTGGTTTCAGTAGAGTGGTGCTCGCACGCGAACTTACGCTTGCCGAAATAGCCGAAATACACAAGGCTGTGCCTGATGTAGAACTTGAAGTGTTTGTTCATGGAGCATTGTGTGTGAGCTACTCAGGGGCTTGCTATGCATCGGCTTGCTGTTTCGGACGCAGTGCCAACCGTGGGGCGTGTGCGCAGTTCTGTCGCCTTGCTTTTGACTTGCACGATGCCGAAGGCAATGTGATTGACCGTGGACGGCATTTTCTGTCGCTTAAGGATCTTTGCCAAATCGACGAAATTGAACGCATCGTTGATGCAGGGGCCACATCGCTGAAAATAGAAGGTCGCCTGAAAAACATTGATTATGTGAAAAATGTGGTTTCGGCATACAGTATGCGACTGGACGAAATCGTAGGCAAGCACCCCGGCAAATACAGAAGGTTGTCATACGGAAAGGTTGAATATGAGTTCACTCCACATCTTGAAAAGACATTCAACCGTGGTTTTACAAACTATTTCCTTAATGGCAGAACGCCAGACATCGCTTCGTTTGACACGCCCAAGGCTATGGGCGAATATGTAGGCTATGTGAAAGAAATAAAGGGCAAATCGTTTAATGTGGCAGGAACCGCAGTGTTTGCCAATGGCGATGGCTTATGTTTTGTGAATAAAGAACATAAACTTGAAGGTTTTAGGGTAAATCGTGTGGAAAACAATCGGTTGTATCCTTTAACGATGCCCGAAAAATTGCGCGCGGGAATGGCTCTATAC
>CAVDJG010000142.1:0-5653 GCA_963609005.1 Acidaminococcaceae bacterium | reverse complement strand
CTTGACTTCCATGAGCTCAAGCTCGAGGCCAATTTCCGCCTGTTTGCCAAAGACCTCACGGCCGAGAAGACCGACAGCTTTCTCTACCGCGACTTCCAGGCACGCAACATAATGCTCGACGGCGGCGGCAATCCCTATTTCATCGACTTCCAGGGCGGCCGCAAAGGACCTTACTACTACGACCTCGCGTCGTTTCTGTGGCAAGCTTCGGCAAAATATCCCAACAAACTGAGGCGCGAACTGGTGGCCGAATATTACGATTCGCTGAAAGACTACACCGAAGTGCCGTCGGTGAGGCATTTCGTGGGCAGGCTGAGCCTGTTTGTATTGTTCCGCACACTGCAGGTGCTCGGGGCATACGGCTTCCGTGGCTATTTTGAAAGGAAACGCCATTTCATCGAGTCGATACCTCCCGCAATCGACAATCTGCGCGAAATCGTGAAGATGTCCGACCATTTTCCTTATCCCTACTTGATGGATTTGCTGCGCCAACTCACCGAGTTGCCGCGCTACGCACACATAGAAGAACCGGCATTGAGCCGCGCCGACGGGTTCCGCACGGCCACCGACAATGTGTTTGCAGGTCATCCGCAAGACGGGCCGGCAACATTCTCGAAGTATGACGGCAAGGGGCCGCTCGTGGTGAGAGTGTTCAGTTTCTCCTACCGCAAGGGCATTCCGGCCGACGAGTCGGGTAATGGCGGAGGCTATGTGTTTGATTGTCGCAGCACGCACAACCCCGGACGCTACGAACCCTACAAGAAACTCACGGGACTTGACGAGCCCGTGGTGCGCTTTCTTGAAGACGATGGCGAGATACTCACGTTTCTCGACAGTGTCTACAAACTCGCCGACGCGCATGTGCAGCGATACATCGACCGCGGATTTACCGATTTGATGTTCTCTTTCGGGTGCACAGGCGGACAGCACCGCAGCGTGTATTCGGCACAGCATCTTGCCGAGCACCTGCACGACAAGTTCGGCATCGAGGTGCATGTGTGCCACCGTGAGCAGGGCATAAACCAAGTGTTTGAGGCAAAACAGTAGCGGCAAAAAACGCGCGGCACACTTTGCCGTTTGCAATAAAATCGTTACTTTTGCAGCTGCATAGCGCAAACGTTCACCATCTTGACAACTTATGATGCAGGCAATGATATTCGCTGCCGGGCTTGGCACCCGCTTGAAACCGCTCACCGACACAATGCCTAAGGCACTGGTGAGGGTAGGGGGCAAGCCGCTCATAAGGATCGTGGCCGACAGGCTCGCCGCTGCGGGCACCAAACGCATCGTTGTCAATGTGCACCATTTTGCCGACCAGATAATAAAATATCTCGAAGACAACCCGCAGGAAGGCGTGGAAACGATCGTTTCCGACGAAACCGCGGCTCTTCTCGACACTGGCGGCGGAATAAAGAAGGCCAGACCTTTGTTCTGCAACAACTCACCCATACTCATTCACAACGTCGATATTCTCAGCAATGTCAACCTCGGCGATTTCTATCGGCTCGCAGCCGACAGCGAAAAGGCCGGAACTGCCGATGCAGTGCTGCTCGTGAGCAGCCGCAAGACAAAGCGATACCTGCTCTTCGACGACGACATGAGGCTCGTGGGATGGACAAACATAGAGACAGGCGAGGTGAAATCGCCATATAAAGACCTTGATCCCAAGCAGTGCCGCATGTATGCCTTTGCGGGAATACACGCCATATCGCCGCGCTTGCTTGCCTTTATGGACACCATGCCCGACCGTTTCGGCATCATCGATTTCTATCTGAAAGCGTGCGCCGACCACCCCATAGCGGGCTATGTGAAACCCGACCTGAAACTAATGGACATAGGTAAGCTCGAGACATTGGCACAGGCCGAGGCCTTTCTTGGATCTCTCTGAACCAGGTCAAGATGCCGCGCAACATCAGGTTAATATCATTACAACAATATAAATATGCAACAGAAGATTATCATTCTTGATTTCGGGTCGCAGACCACGCAGCTGATAGGCCGCCGTGTACGCGAACTCGACACCTTCTGCGAGATTCTTCCCTACAACAAGTTTCCCGAGAACGAGGAGGGCATAATAGGAGTAATACTCAGCGGCTCGCCTTATTCAGTGCACGACCCCGAGGCTTTCAAGGTGGATTTGTCGCGTTTCGTGGGCAAATACCCCGTTCTCGGCATCTGCTATGGGGCACAGTTCATTTCGTATGCCAACGGAGGAAAGGTGGAACAAACCGGTACACGTGAGTACGGACGTGCCAATTTGCAGACTTTCGACAAGGAAAATCCGCTGTTCAAGGGCTTTGACGAGAACTCACAGGTGTGGATGAGCCACGGCGACACAATCACCGCTATCCCGTCAGACTGCCATGTGATAGCCTCGACGGCCGACGTTAAGTTTGCTGCCTATGCCTCCACCACCAACCCAGTGTGGGCAGTGCAGTTCCATCCCGAGGTCTACCACACGGTGCAGGGCAAGCAGTTGCTTAGCAATTTCGTGGTGGACATATGCGGAAGCAAGCAGGAATGGAGCCCGGCTTCGTTTGTGGAGTCAACGGTGAACGAGCTGAAAGAACAGCTCGGCAACGACCGGGTGATACTCGGACTGAGCGGTGGCGTCGATTCGTCGGTGTGCGCCGTGTTGCTCAACAAAGCCATAGGCAAGAACCTTACATGCATATTTGTCGATCACGGAATGCTGCGCAAGAACGAGTTCCAGCAGGTTATGGCCGACTATGAAGGGCTTGGACTCAACGTGGTGGGGGTTGACGCGAGCGAGAAATTCTTCAAGGATTTGGAGGGAGTAACCGACCCCGAGCAGAAACGCAAGATTATAGGACGCGATTTTGTTGAGGTGTTCAATGCCGAAGCAAAGAAAATAACCGATGCCAAATGGCTTGCGCAAGGCACCATATACCCCGACCGCATAGAAAGCTTGAACATTACCGGAAAGGTTATAAAGAGCCACCATAACGTGGGCGGACTGCCCAAGGAAATGCACCTGCAACTGTGTGAGCCGCTGAAATGGCTCTTCAAGGACGAGGTGCGGCGCGCCGGACGGCAACTTCAGATGCCCGAACGGCTCATAAAGCGTCACCCGTTCCCAGGCCCCGGCCTTGCAGTGCGCATCCTCGGCGACATCACTCGTGACAAAGTGCGCATCCTTCAGGATGCCGACGACATTTATATAAGCAACATGCAAAGCTATGTGTGCCCCGACGGCGAGCGTCTTTACGACAAGATATGGCAGGCCGGAACGGTGCTGCTTTCAACCGTTCGCTCGGTGGGCGTTATGGGCGACGAGCGCACCTATGAGCATCCCGTGGCCCTGCGTGCCGTGACTTCAACCGATGCCATGACCGCCGACTGGGCGCATCTGCCGTATGATTTCATGGCAAAGGTGTCGAATGAAATCATAAACAAGGTGAAGGGCGTCAACCGCGTGTGCTACGACATATCGTCGAAACCGCCTTCGACAATAGAATGGGAGTAACTGGCGTGGCTTAGGCATGCGTCAGAAACTTGATTACAGATAGGCTTCAAGGCCTCTGAAAAGGGGAATTTGCTGATTACAAGGGTGCTTGTAACGACAAATTTCCCTTTTGTGTGCCTTTGCGCTATTGCCGCGCCTGACAATGGGGAACTTTTGCCCGGTGCAAACAAAAATCATCGTGAAAATGTAATAAAGGGGCATAAAACGCGTTTAATAAACAGGAAGCAGACACGGAAAGACCGTGCTGCACGAGCCAATGCAACTCGTAACAATTAAAACCAATTGCCCATGAAACATTTTACCCCAGAAGAACTAAAACCCTCGGAGCAGACTCTCTGCATCATACGGCAGATTGCACGCTCCTGTCAAGCGCTCAAGTCGGGAAACGCTACCGGTGCATATTGCCTGAACTAACAAAAATCAGAACATTTAATGGAAACGCTTATATCACCATCATTGCTGTCGGCCAATTTTCTCGACCTTAGGACCGACTTGGAGATGATAAACCGCAGCGAGGCCGACTGGCTGCATCTCGACATCATGGACGGCGTGTTTGTGCCCAATATCTCGTTTGGATTTCCCGTAATCAACGCCGTGGCAAAAGTGTGCAAAAAACCGCTTGACGTGCATCTGATGATAGTGCATCCCGAAAACTACATCAAACAGGTGGCCGACACCGGCGCGTTTATGATGAACGTGCACTATGAAGCATGCACCCATCTGCACCGCACCGTGCAGGAGATACATGCCGCCGGGATGAAAGCAGGTGTAACCCTCAATCCGGCAACGCCCGTATGCGTGCTCGAAGACATCATCTGCGATGTGGACATGGTGCTGCTCATGAGTGTGAACCCCGGCTTCGGAGGTCAGAAATTCATCGACGGCACAACCGCCAAAGTGGTGCGTCTGCGCAAGCTCATTGCCGAGTCGGGCAGCAACGCGCTCATTGAAATCGACGGCGGAGTAAACGGCGACACCGCACCGCAGCTCGTTGCAGCCGGTGCCGACGTACTTGTGAGCGGCAGCTACATATTCAAGGCTGCCGACCCCGTGGCCACAATACGCGGACTGAAAAACTGCAAGGAACTGTAAATGCAGTGCCTTTCGGTCCGGCCAGGCCATTGGTGCGCCGAATTTATGCCCTAAAAAATAAGCCGCACGGCGGAGATTGTCTCCATCGTGCGGCTTTATTGTTGTGCTGCGGCGCATGGCCGCAGCTTGAATGTTGGCTTATTCGGCCTTCTCGCTCTCCACCTGGCGGTAAGATGCCAGGTCGTCAGCATTGAAGTTCTTTATGAAGTTGTAGTGTCCGAGCACTTCTTCCTCGGCATGGCGCACATACACGTTGGCGCTCTTTGCGAAGAGTTCGGGAGCACGTGTGGCATCCTCGGTGATGAGGAGCGACATTACGATGTCGCCGGTCATTTCGTAGAGGCGGCGAGCCACGAAATCCTGCTTCTCCTGGTTGTTCTCCTCTTTCACGCTGTTCACGCTTTCCTCATAGAGAGCCACGAGCTTGGCCACGCGCTCCTGCAGCGGTTTCATTTCGGCAGAAACCTCGCGTTCGAGCATTTCCTTGATTATTCCGAGGTAGGTGCCGTTGGTAATGTAGCGTATGGCAGCCACCACCTGCAGCTGTGTTGTGCCCTCGTATATAGAGAAGATGCGTGCGTCGCGGTAGAGACGCTGGCTCTTGTATTCCATGATGAAGCCCGAACCGCCGTGCACCTGTATGGCGTCGTAGGCGTTCTGGTTGGCATATTCGGAGTTCATGCCCTTGGCGAGCGGAGTGAAGGCATCGGCCAGGCGCGAGTATTTCTTGAGCTCCTGACGCTCCTCGGCGGTGAGCTTGCGCTCGCGCGATATGTCTTCGAGAGCCTTGTATATGTCAACGTAGCGTGCTGTCTGGTAGAGAATGCTGCGTCCGGCGTCGAGTTTGGCCTTGATGCGGCTCACCATGTCGTAGACGGCAGGGAATTTCACGATGGCAGTGTCAAACTGTTTGCGCTCCTTTGCGTATGACAAAGCCTCGTCGTATGAAGCCTGGCTCACGCCAACCGACTGTGCGGCGATGCCGAGGCGTGCGCCGTTCATCAGTGCCATGACGTATTTGATGAGTCCGAGGCGAGTGCTTCCGCAAAGCTCAGCCTTTGCGTTCTTGTAGAC
>CAVDJG010000141.1:0-5663 GCA_963609005.1 Acidaminococcaceae bacterium | reverse complement strand
GGCATTGGGTTCTTCCTTGTCCACATGCAACTTTCCATGCCCTATGACACGCTTACGGTCGTTCACCTTGCTTCCAAGCACAACGGTTGCATCGATGTCCACATTCTCAAGGTCGCCTACGGTTCCCACAAAATACAGATGAGTGAGATTGAACCCCTCGTCGGGAGCTACATAACGTGTTGCGGCATAGAAATTCTGGTCAAGCTCGTCATCGCCTGTTCCCATCATGGCTGCTACCGCAGATGTCACAGGATTGAATACCGGATAGTAGAGAAGATTTGAACACTCCAATCCGTATGGTACGTCATATCCATATTGCTGCGAGTCGCTCACACGCTTCATTGCAGCGCGCATAACCTTGGCGGCAAATGTCGTTGAGCATGAATTCATCACCGAGTCGGTCTTCAAACTTGAGAAGCGAGGGGCAAAACGTGCGAACGATGTCGGCATCGGGTCGTCACCACCTTCATAATAGTCGTCAACGGCCTCGTCAACACCCGACGGACTCAAGCGCAAATCATAATGAAGCGGATATTTACCGTTATTGCCGATGTTGAGCGTTTCGGTAGAAGTAAACGAGTCGCTTGCATCGTTTATTACGATTTCATCACGGTCGAATGTCATCGCTGGTGCCTCTGTGATATTTATGTTCACTGGTATCACCTTTGAGTCCATTCCTTCTATATCAAATGTTATGGTCGAAGAAGCGGTTGTTGCCTGATAGGTGTTGAAATAAACAAACTTGAAACGCACGGGCTCAAGACCTACGCTTATTCCATCCATGCTGCCAGGATAGTAAGCCACCCACCCCATATTGCCGTTGCTGGAAGTGAGCGAGAGCGGGCCGGGGCCATCATCGCCCTGGTCGGTAGACATCCACACTTGCAACTGAGCATCCTGAGTGTATGTCTCCGTATCAAATTCTATCAGCTTTCCGCTAATATTATTGATGACAAATGCACGCTTTCCGTTGTTTGCCACCTCAAACTCCACCTCACCCGGGGTGTATGTCGGGTCGTAAACCTGTGTGAGCGTAATTGCCTCGGGCCACACCGGCACGGCTTCGCCTGTAATCTCAACGCTCACAGGCAACGTTACACTGCCGTTTGCCGGGTCATTGGTCTTTATCGAGAATGCCTCCTCATAGGTATTGGCAAGACGGTTTGCATCTATCTCCACCGGCATATCGACACTTGCTCCCGGAGCAATGACATACGAGATGTCAGGACGGAACAATACGGCATTGCCACTGCTGATATTGTTGTCAGACGGTTGTATTCCGCGCTTGCCGGTATGGTCCATTATGCCGCACAATCCAAAGGGCTGGCTCATAAAGCCATCATCATCCAATTTATACTGGAACTTGAACGTGCCATCATTGTTGAGCACCACTTCATAGTTCATACCCTGCATCATAGTGTTGCCATAGTCCTTGAAGCTCACCACGACACGATCGGTGTAGGCTTTGTAGTAAACGCCATCGCTCGCAGCAGTGTTCATAGTGTGGTTGCCCCAGAACGGACATATAATATTGGTATAGAATGTTTCGGTTGTGGGAAGAGTTGCCGGCGGTTCGGGGAACTGCTTGTAGTCAACTTCGGGCTTGTCAAACGAAACGAAACCAGTATTATATATGTACATCTTGTCGTATTTCTTTCCATAGAACGGGAAGCTGAATGGCAGTGTCACCTCCTTATAGTCGGTATTGTCGGCAAAGTAGGAGTAAGCCATGTGTTCATCATAATCGGAAAGTATATCCTCCCACTCATAGTCAACATCCTGACCGTTTGCAGTGGATTCCCATGTGTAGTCTACGCTTGATGTAACATCATCGGCTTCGAGATTCTTGAACTTGAACCACGAACCTGACGCTACACTCACCGTGAGAGGCTCGTCACCATTGTTGGTAAAGCTGTAGCTGCGTTCTACGCTTTCGCCGTAGGGTGTCGATATGTTGTCGCTCGACGGTGTAGCCGAATATTGCGGACAACCTACGACCTCGCCCTTCAACGGCAATACCGTAGAGGTGCCATCAGAATAGCTCACCGTGAGTTTGTCTTCCACGACCCCGCTGTTTTCAGTAGGCAACACGACTGTAATGTCTTTGCTTTGCCCTGCCGGTACTGTGAAACCGCTTGTCACATCATCGGCAACAGTGAATTTACCCTCGGCAACACTCACTGCCGTTACTTTCAGCACATCTTTTCCGTTGTTTGCAAGATGAGCCACACGCTTTTGCACTGATGTGCGGAACACCTTACCGAAATCGATTGCCGTAGAGTCCACATTTGCCTCGGGCTTCAGGTTGTCGCCTGTAATGTTGGCCTTGAACACTATGTTATGGCTTGCAGCCTTCGGGTCGTTGGTGAGCACTACTAGGTTATTGGTCAAGCTTCCGGCATTCATTGTGTCGTCGGCCTTTGCCGTAGCGGTGAAATCCTTGCTCTCGCCAATACCTATGTATCCGTCGTTACTCGACAAGCCTGTTATCATAGATTGTCCCGGTGCAACAATACGCACCACAGTGCCTGAAGCGATACTGTTGTAAATGTCGTTGTTGTCAGAACGTGCAGCATCGGCATCGGTAACAGTGAACGGATCGTTTACATCAACATCAGTCACGCCAACATACATAAGCTGACCCTCATCGCGCATTATCGACGGAGTGTAGTTGTCGTAGTATATTGTTGCACTGCCATCGGGGGTCAGCACGATGTGGAAACTTACAGGCACATCGCCATCAGTGCCAAGCGAATAGCACTCGTGGAACTTCACCACGAAGTTGCCGTCTTTGTGTCCGTAGCTCACCTTGCTGCCGCTGCGCATGAGCAAACTGCCAGGAAGACCAGAATTGCCGTATGCCGAAATATAGCCCAAACCACTCATACATGTGGGTTGAGGCACGAAGCAGCCAATAGTTCCATGACTTACGGTGTTCATCGAAATGCCTCCGTGCGATGTTATATACACCTTGTCATAATTTGTTCCATAGAACGGGAACTTGAAACCAAGGTTGACGGCACCCGAAATCCATGAGTTGTCGCCAAACTGAGATGTTATGTCAACCTCATCGGCCAGCTCGGGTTCTGGCTCATACTCCAATGTTGAACCTTCATCTATGTTTGTTTCACAACTGTAGCCAAACTTGTGAGCCTTTGTTGTTGTGCCCTCTATGTTCTTGTCTGAGAATTTCGGGAACACATACTGGAGTGGATATTTGCCGTCGTTCTTTATTGTGAACGTTACGGTTTTCGCATCTCCACCCACTTTCAGGTCGCCAAGGTCAAACTCACTGTTATCCATACTGAGCGAAGGCGGCTCAGAAGCTATGCCGCTCACAGTGAATGAATAGGTGTTCTTGTTGGCATCGGTGAGGGTAACAGTTCCGCTCACACTTCCGGCCTTGGTAGGACTGAATGTAACATGCATCACGCTGCTCGACCGTGCCGAGACGGCAGGTGCGCCTTGCGAGAGGTCGAACTGATCTGATGTGCACGTGAGAGTTTTGTTGTAGGTGTAGAAACCGGCATTGAAACGACCTCCAAACTTGCCGTAACCCTTGTTGGTAAGTTCTATGTCGAGCGTCTTTGTCTGTCCTACGAGCAGATGTCCGAAGTCAATGAGCTGCTTGCTCACTATTTCAGGTTTATTATTCTTGACGGTCATTGTCACCGCAAGGGTGTCGCGGTTAGCCTCCGACTCATTGGTTTTCATGCGTATGTTGAATCGGTAGGTGCCGTTTATCATCTTCTGCCCGTCATTTTTCAATGTCACAGTCTGCTGCTCACCGGAGCGTATTTCACCGGTCTTAGGCTCGGGATTGAGCACCGCGCTCCAGTCAGGGTTCTTCGAAACGGCATCGACACTCCATGTGAGTTTCTCCCTTACCGACTCAAAGGTCGATCCTTTGAGCACTTCTGAAAGGAGTGTCCACGAATTGCCATTGTCCGAACTGTAATAGCTGTAGTTTGATATACCATCTCTGTTGGCCATTGCCGCACCCAACGGATTTTTCTGTCCGGCCGGGAATTTGGCAACAATCCAAAAGCTCTCGCCAGGAGCGAAATATATCTGTTCTTTCAAACTGATGTCTGAGCCATACGCAAAATAATCGTAATTTACACGCTGCAACAAACTTGCAGTGGATATTGAACGGCTTCCGTCATAAATCTCTATAATGGGATTTTCGCCGTTACTGCCCTTTATGTTGAGAGCTGTAAGATTGAAACCGTTAGGGAAACTGTCCTTGTCAACCTTGAAATACTGGGCAAGTGCATTTGGTTTTTCCTCGTCCGACTCGCCAAGATATGCACGCAGATAATTGGAATAACTCAAAGTCGAAGGCCAGTCGCTTGCCTCATAATCGCTTGTCACGAGCTTGTTGGCCGTAGTCGAAACACTTGCCTGACTCATTTTTCCGCTGAAAGCCACAACATTTCCCGGTGTCGGGCTACTGTTGCGGGCACTTGTCGAGTAGATGGCACGTGTGGTAGCAGCAACAAGTTCATATTTCAATATGCCCTTGCCGTTGTTAAGAATATTGAATGTGCCCTCGGCCACATCGGTCTTCGAGGCATCAAGCGTCATGGCAAGTGTTGTTTTGTCAAGTTTTGCCAACGGTCCTTCGTTTGTTGTTGCCGACTTTACCGGCGAAACTTGCGAAGCCTTGCCCCAACGATTGTAGGCCACAATGGCAAAATAATAGGTTGTCTGTGCCTTCAATCCCGACAATTCATAGCTCATTGCGTCACCACTGTATTTATATTTTGTGTCAACCGACACCCTATTAAGCTTTGTAAGGTCGTCGGTTGCAGCAAACTGTTGTGTGCTGTAATATATCACATGGTGGTCGATTGTTTTTTCTTCGCTATCGGGTATAGTCCATTCCACAAGCACATTGTCGTGCGACGGTGTGAGGGTAAAGTCTGAAACGGCACCCGGCACACTGCTCTCATTACCTTGCAACGCCTTGTAGGCATCAATGCAGCCAGAACCGAAGAGACCGGCATATTCAGAATCTTCACCATAAATGTCATTGACCGACGTGGTGAGCATCGTACGCAAGGTTTCGTTCGAGAAATTCTTGTTGCCGTATTTCGACAATATCAGGGCTGCAACACCCGAAACATGCGGGCAGGCCATCGACGTGCCCTCCTCATATCCATAGCTATTGTCGGGTAAAGTGCTCAACACGCCATATTCTTCGCCGTTGTCCTTCAATCCTCCAGGGGCCGAAACGTCAACCCATGTGCCACGCGAAGCATAGTAGGCAGGCTCGCCCGTAGCTGTCGTTGCGCCAACCGCCACTACTTCCGACATACATCCTGGATAGTAGTTGCCCTCGTCGCCTGTGTTTCCTGAGGCGAAGATGCAAAGGCCGCCGTCCATTTTGTCGCCGCCACCTTCCGTTGTGAAATAGCGCACGCCCACGGCTGTTGCCTCATCCTCATCGTCGGGTGTAGACATGCCCCACGAACATTGTGCTATACTCGCACCGCGGTCGGCCGCATATACAAGTGCCGCACCATAGTCGGCCACTGCCGATGAACTTGCCCGGGAGTCGAACACCTGGCACACCATCATCTTCACACCACCAGTACCGTCGCTACCTCCGGCGACACCGCACACGCCGATGCCGTTGCCGTTGGTGGCACCTACTGTAC
>CAVDJG010000140.1:0-5692 GCA_963609005.1 Acidaminococcaceae bacterium | reverse complement strand
AACGGTAGATGGAGGAAAATTTCAGGGTAAAGGTTTCTGCCAAATCCGGGTCTTCGCTGATTAGCTCTGTGAGAGTACTCAGACTGTTGAACACGAAGTGTGGGTCGAGCTGCAATTTGAGAAGTTCTTTCTGCATCTCCACGTTTCTGCCCGCTTGTCGTATCACTATGCGACTGTAGTAGAGACAGAGATAGATGATGGTGAGCAGAGTGGCAATAGTGGTAAACACATAAAGACGGTCCCAGAAGAATTCTTCTCCGTCATCATAAATCCCGTTGACCACGCTCTCGAAGAGTACAGCGATGAGGATGTTGGCCACAAGCATTGCCCCGCTGTGCAGAAAGAACTGTGAGAACGACAGATGTCCCTGTCCCAGCCACCGTTTGTCTCGCATCCTCCTGTCGAGCAACAGCTTGCGTATCACATTTGACACGGACAGCGACACCAGCACATAGAGGGCACAATAGCAGAGGTCGAACACGAAGTCTGTCCAACGATAAGGATATTCTGCCATTTTCTCCTCGCTGGTAGTCAGCCACCACAGGAGACAGTTAAGCCCAAACGCCGCCAAGGATATGACGCCCCAGTTTTTCAGGAAATGCTTTATCTCCACCATTCCGTTTCTGTTTTACCCTTTTTACTCTTTTACTTTTTTACCTTTTTACTTTTAAAAGTATGATTATGAGTGTGAGCAGTTCGGCCACAGGAATCGCCGTCCACAATCCTATGACACCTATCAGCCTCGGCAACACCATGAACCCAAGCACGGCAAAGACAATGCCACGGAGTGCCGTGAAGACCATCGCGCGTTTTGCCATCGTGACGCTCTGGTAATAACCCACAAACACCACGTTGAGAGCGAAGAACAAAGAGCAGGTGGCAAACCACGGCATTCCATTGATGGCCAATTCGTATGCCGGTTCCGTTGGTCGGAGAAAAGCGCTCACTATGAGGTGGTCGCCCACCACGAGAAATAGCAGCACGCACACGCCACAGAGCAGTCCGGCATACACCGCAACTTTGAGGGCACGGTTAACACGCCCCTCGTCGCCGGCACCATAGTTGTAACTGATAATAGGCTGAGCCGACTGTGCCACGGCATTGTTTATAGAGAAGATGACGGGGAATAGGTAGCACACTATGGCGAAAGCCGCCACGCCATCCTCATGCAGCATCGACATGAACATATAGTTGCCCGCCACCATGGTGACGCTCATCGCTACTTCGGTAAGGAAGGTGGCCGATCCGATGCGAAGCATATATCCCGTGTTTCTGAGGGTGAGCAAGAGCGAAGTGATGCTCATCTTCAACCGATAGAATTTCAACTTGTCGGAGAACCAAATGAAGTATGCCACGCTCATCAGTCCACCGCAGATGCAGGCAATGGCGGTAGCTATCGATGCTCCCTTCACCTCCATTCCCATGGGGAAGATGAAAAGCCAGTCGAGCCCTAAGTTCACCACGGCCCCCACCACCTGTATCCACATGGCATAACGGGGCGATCCGTCGAGCCTAACCATCATCATGCCCAAGCATTGCCACAACAAGAACGCCATGCCAGGCAATAGCCAAAACAGATAGTCGAGAGCGTAACGTTCCAGTGCCGGACTGCATCCAAGGGCGTAGACTAAGGTTCTGGGCATGAGCAGATAGAGCAAGATGAGCACGGCAACAACAGCAGTGCCCACGCCATAAGCCTGCGTAAGGATGATGCAAGCCGCCTTACGGTTGTTTTCGGCGAGGTGCATGCTGGCCACAACCGATGCCCCTATGCCGAACATCAGACCTATGCCCGTCACCACCATCCAAATGGGAGCCACAATATTGACGGCGGCAATGCCGTCGGCACCTACTCCCCGGCCTACGAGGATGCCGTCGATAATGGTCTGCGCCGACATGAACAGCATGCCGACGAGGGTGGGGAAGAACATTTTTCGGAACAGCGGGCCTATCTTGCCCACACCAAAGTCGATCTTGTCACGAGTTGTATCTATTTTCTTCTTCATATTATTTATGTAATGCGGATAAATCTTATGCAAAGATACTAATATGTCTGCCGAAAAGACAAAAAAGAAGTGTGAAACGGAAAAAGTCAAGTATGAATAACCGAAGAATTACATATTTCCGTAGATCACCACTAGTCCATTTAACAAACTTTATGCGCATTTTGTAAGCCGATAATGATTTATTTTGTAATTTCGCCAAAGATTGTACAAATATCAAAATAGAAAAAGAATATGAAAAAAAGTGTTGTCCTGTGCGCAGGCCTTTGCGTGGCACTGGTTTTCACCGGCTGCAAGTCGAAAGAGAGCGCATATAAGAAAGCTTATCTTAAAGCTCAGGCAAAATCTGAGCAACCTGCACAACCCGTACAAGAGGAGACTCCCGTGGTTGCACCGCTCGAAGAACGTCCTTCAACCGAAACCACTGTCGTTGACAATACCGACAATGCCACCGTGCGGACAGAGGATTTCTCTGTTATAAGCGGTTCAGGAGTGAAAAACTTTAGCGTGGTTGTAGGTTCATTCTCACTGAAAGCCAATGCCGAAGGATTGCAGCGCACCTTGAAAAACAATGGCAGCGATGCACAGATAGTCTACAATTCAGCCCGTGGGCTTTACCGTGTCGTAGCTTCGACATTCGATTCGAAAAGCGATGCCGTGCGCTCTCGTGACCAGTTCCGTGCAAAATATCCCGACGCATGGCTTCTGTTCAAGAAGTAATCAGCGTCACGACAACAGCAACAATACACACATTATAAAAAGCATACATTACTGTGGCCCGTATAATTTCTGTTGATTATGGAAAAAAACGCACGGGCTTGGCAGTCGCCGACCCATTGCAGATAATTCCCAATGGGTTGGCGACTGTTGCTACGTGCCAACTTATGGATTTCCTGCGGACATACGTTGCCCGTGAAGATGTGGAACGCATCGTCATTGGCGAGCCGCGCCAACTCAACGGCGAACCGAGCGAGAATCTGCAGAGGGTTAAGCAATTCGTGGCGAAATGGCGCAAAACCATGCCCGACATTCCCATTGAATATTACGACGAACGCTTCACCTCGGTGCTTGCACACCGTGCCATGATAGACAGCGGAATAGGAAAGAAGGCAAGGCAAAACAAAGCTCTCGTAGACGAAATAAGTGCCACCATAATTTTGCAGGATTATCTCAATAGCCGAAACCACTGAATGTAAGTCGGCATTGCGTGTGCCGACATCTACAAGGCTTTATTTGAAAAACAAAACGACATGATACTACCAATTTACATCTACGGCAATGCGGTTTTGAGGAAAGTGGCCAACGACATCACTCCCGACTATCCCGAGTTGCCGACACTCATTGACAACATGTTCGAAACCCTCACCGCAAGCGACGGCATCGGCCTTGCTGCGCCACAGATAGGGCTTGATATCCGCCTTGTTGTCATCGACCTTGACGTGCTCAGCGAGGATTTCCCCGAGTACAAGGATTTCCGCAAGGCTTTCATCAATCCTCACATCATTGAGTATGACGACGATTCCGAAAAGAAATCAATGGAGGAAGGCTGTCTTTCTTTGCCCGGAATACACGAAAGCGTAAAGCGTCCCACACGCATACATGTGCGTTATATGGATTCCGATTTCGTTGAACATGACGAATGGGTAGAAGGTTATCTTGCCCGTGTGATGCAGCATGAGTTCGACCATCTCGACGGAAAAATGTTTATCGACCGCATATCTCCCATGCGCAGGCAGCTCATCAGCGGCAAGCTCAAAGACTTGCTCAATGGGCGTGTGCGTTGCAGCTATCGGGTAAAGGTAAACAGAAAGAGATAGCAGAAAATTACATAAGGATTTTCGATGAAGCATATACTCTTTATAATATTACTGGTTCTCTTGCCTTGCAAGAGAACCATGGCACAGTTCAATACCGACCGTCTGATTGTTTCCGGGCGCAGTGCACTCTATTATGAAGACTATGTTTTGTCGATACAATATTTCAACCAAGTCATAAGCGTAAAGCCTTATCTTTACGAGCCTTGGTTTTTTCGCGGTTTAGCAAAGTTTTATCTCGACGATTTCGCAAGTGCTGAGGAGGATGTCAACAATGCCATATCACTCAATCCATACATATCCAACATGTATGAACTGCGTGGATTATGCCGGATAAAGCAGAAGAATTACGAAGGGGCCATTTGCGATTACGACAAAGCCATATCCATCAATCCGCAAAATCAGGGGGCTTGGTACAACCGCGCCCTATGCCGTGTTGAACTTAAAGATTACCCGCACGCGCAGAACGAACTTGACACAGTTGTGCTGAAATGGAAAAATTTTGCCAGCGCATATTCGTTGAAGGCGCAGGTGTATCTTGTTCAGAAAGACACGATTGCCGCAGATGAATGGCTCGACAAAAGCCTTGCGATAGACCCTTATGATGCCGACACCTGGACAACACGGGCGCAGATAAGCCTGTCGCGCTCAAAATGGAAAGAGGCAGACACTTATCTGAGCAAAGCCATTCATCTGAAGCCCAAAACCGTGGGCAATTATGTAAACCGGGGTCTTGCCCGTTACAACACAAACAACCTGCGTGGGGCTATTTCCGACTACGACACTGCCATCGACCTCGACCCCGACAACTTCCTTGCCCACTACAACCGGGGCTTGTTGCGCATGCAACTTGGCGACGACAACCGGGCAATTACCGATTTCGACTATGTTATAAGAATGGAGCCGCACAATGTGCTTGCAATATTCAACCGGGCAATTCTGCTCGACAAAACAGGCAATTTGCGCAGCGCCATACGCGATTATTCGCGCGTTATCGAGCAGTTTCCCAACTTCTGGACCGGTTTGTCACGACGTGCCAACTGCTACCGCAGACTTGGGATGAACGCCAAAGCCGAAATCGACGAGTTCCGCATAATGAAGGCACAGATAAACAAACACCTTGGCATACAGCCACGTTGGAGCAGTTCACAACGCCGCCAGATGCGTCGCCGCAGCGAAATCGACCCGGAGAAATACAACCAAATGGTAGTGGCCGACAACGACACGCAGGAACATGAATACAAAAGCGACTACCGTGGACGTGTTCAGAACCGTGCAGCCGAGTTCACCCCGATGCCTATGTTCCACCTCGGTTGCGACCAATATGACAACGGCGTGCGTTCATACCGTGCTTTTGCGCAGAGCGTGGAGCGCTTCAACATAGCGCACAAGAAAGCCCGTTTGTTCATAAACTGCAACCCCAAACAGCTCACGGCTTCCTCTTCACAAACTTATTTGTCACGCATCGATTCCCTGTCGGCCACTGTCAACACCGCAAAAGACATGAGTTTGACAAGAGACATCATTTTCCAACGGGCCGTATTGGAAAGCATTACGCGCAATTTCGATGCCGCCATAGCCGACTTGACAATCTGTCTCTCTGTTGACACTGCATCCGTGCTCGCACTCTGGCAGCGTGCCTATTGCCAGCTGTGCCTAAACGAATTCGACAAGTCGCTCGGCAAAGAAGCCGGAATGAAGATGTCGGCCGTCATCGACGACCTTAACAAAGCACTGTCTATCGACACCGACAACCAATATCTGTATTACAACCGTGGTAATGCCTATCTCCTGCGCAAGGATTATGCATCGGCCTCCGACGATTTCACGCGCGCAATAGCCATCGACCCCAATCTCGCCGAAGCCTATTACAAC
>CAVDJG010000139.1:0-5706 GCA_963609005.1 Acidaminococcaceae bacterium | reverse complement strand
GGAGTATGCCATGCGTTGCCACACCGCAAATGCCATGGATTTCGACGATATGCTTCTTTTCACCCACTCGCTGTTGGCTAACAATCCCGACATACGCGCAAAATATGCCGACCGCTTTAAATATATTCTGGTGGACGAATACCAGGACACCAATTATGCGCAGCAATGCATCATAACACTGCTTGCACAGGGAAACAACAAGGTGAGTGTCGTGGGCGACGATGCCCAAAGCATCTATGCATTTCGTGGTGCCAACATCGACAACATTCTTGAATTTCAGAAGACATATCCAAATGCCAAATTGTTCAAACTTGAACAAAACTACCGCAGCACACAAAATATCGTAAATGCAGCCAATTGCCTGATAGAACACAACCGGCGCCAGATAAAGAAAAACGTGTTCAGCCAAAACGAGGAAGGCGAGCCCGTAAGATTTATGCAGACGTATTCAGACAAAGAGGAGGCTGCATTCTTAGGAAAGGAAATTGCACGGCTAAGACGGAAATGCCACTATTCCTACTCCGACTTTTGTGTGCTCTACCGCACAAATGCGCAAAGCCGCGCTATTGAAGAGGAACTGAGGCGGCAGAACTTGCCCTATCACATATTTGGCGGATTGAGTTTCTACCAACGCAAGGAGATAAAAGACATTATGGCTTATTTCCGGTTGGTGACAAACCACAACGACGAAGAGGCTTTCAAGCGCATCATCAACTATCCGGCAAGGGGCATCGGGGCCACTACTGTAAAGAAAATAGCCGACATGGCACACGAAAAAGGTGTGAGCATGTGGGATGTAATAGCCGATGCCGTGGGATATGGCTTGAATGTAAACCGTGGAACGTTTGCAAAACTCGATGCTTTCCACGACATGATACAACAGTTTATCTCGCTCGTCAACGACACCGACGCACTCCAACTCGGAAAGGCTATAATAGAGAAGAGCGGCATATCGCAAGCCATATTTGCCGACAAAAGTGCAGAAGGGTTGTCGCGTCAGGACAATGTGGGCGAGTTTTTGTCGAGCTTGAGCGAATTTGTCGACTCGAAACGTGAGGAAGGCAATGGAAACGAATGCTCTCTGCCCTACTTTTTGCAGGAGATTGCCCTTTCTACCGACGCCGACAATTATGACAACAACACCGCCGATACCGACAGGGACGACATTGCCTTGATGACTGTGCATGCCTCAAAAGGTCTTGAATTTCCCGTTGTCTTTATCGTGGGAATGGAAGAAAACCTTTTTCCCGGGGCCCGATCCTGCAATTCGGCGCAGGAATTGGAAGAAGAACGGCGGCTTTTTTATGTCGCCATAACGCGGGCCGAAAAGCATTGCTACATAACATGTGCACGCAGCCGCTATCAATATGGCAACATGTCGTTCAATCCTGTAAGCAGGTTTGTCAACGACATCGCCTCTCTGCTCGCTCCTGTCGAGACTGCAACACGCGGCTTTTCACGGCAGGATGTGGAGCGTGATGCCTTTAGTGAATACCGTTCATCAGCCAAAGCAACGCATGACGACAATATGTTTGCAGGCAGCAGGAGAGAAACAGTTTGCTCAACGCCCCGCCCCACCCCGCCAAGCCGCATGAAATACGGCAATGTTTCTGGCAGCACCACCAGACAGTATGCCAATTTGTCACCACTTCCAAAGCGCGCACGTGAGCCGATTTCGGCTTCCGGCGAGGCAACGGGTAGCGCATCGGGACTGTCGGTAGGAACAATGATTGAGCATCAGCGCTTTGGCATCGGGAAAGTGCTGCGAATTGAAGGCACTAACGAAAATGCAAAAGCCACAGTGGAATTTCAGAATGTGGGCATGAAACAACTCTTGCTTAAATTTGCAAAATACAGGGTTTTGGATTAATGCCTGCACTGGCATGCGGCATGTGACGCCCATTATTTTAAACCGCAACGTAGAGTAACTGCGATATTATTGATAACTTTGCACTGCAAAGGCATGCGCCGGCAAAGCCTGCCGCATGTTTCCCCGTTAATTTGAACAACTACCAGTATGAATGAAAAGGAACGAATAACATATTTGCGTCAGCAACTGCATGAGCACAACTATAAATATTATGTGCTGAACAATCCGTCAATTTCCGACCGTCAGTTTGATATGCTCATGCATGAGTTGCAGGATTTGGAAGCCCGACACCCTGAAATGGCCGACCCTAACTCGCCCACGCAAAGAGTTGGCAGCGACTTGAACGAGAAATTCCAGCAAGTGCTTCACAAGTATCCCATGCTTTCATTGGCAAACACCTACAACGAACAGGATGTTGCCGAATGGTATGAAAGCGTGAAGAAAGGGCTTGAAGGCGAAGACTTTGAAATTTGCTGCGAGATGAAATACGACGGACTATCCATCTCGCTGACTTACATCGACGGGAAACTTGTGCGTGGAGTGACGCGCGGCGATGGCGTGCATGGCGACGATGTCACGGCCAATGTGAAGACCATACGAAGCATTCCGCTGATGCTTAACGGGACCGACTATCCCGAGGAGTTTGAAATACGCGGCGAGATACTTATGCCGTGGGAGGTGTTTGACCAACTCAATGCCCAGCGTGAGGCAGCCGAGGAGCCCTTGTTTGCCAATCCGCGCAATGCCGCAAGCGGCACACTCAAAAGCCAGAATTCGCGGCTTGTGGCCAGCAGGCATCTTGACAGCTACCTCTATTACCTGCTCGGCGAGCACTTGCCTGCCGGCGGACACTACGAGAACTTGGAAACGGCACGCCATTGGGGCTTCAAGATAAGCAGCGGCATGCGTAAGGTGAAAACCTTGCAGGAAATATACGACTATATAAATTATTGGGACACGGAGCGCAAAAACCTGCCCGTTGCCACCGATGGCATTGTGCTTAAGGTGAATTCGCTTCGCCAACAGCGCCATTTGGGCTATACGGCCAAGAGCCCCCGCTGGGCCATTGCCTATAAGTTCAAGGCCGAACAGGCCTGCACGCGTCTCAACGAAGTGAGTTTCCAGGTGGGGCGAACAGGTGCCGTAACCCCTGTGGCCAACATGGAACCGGTGCAACTGGCCGGTACTGTCGTGAAGCGCGCCACGCTTAACAACGAAGACTTCATTCGTGCTCTCGACCTGCATGTGGGCGATTATGTGCTCGTGGAAAAGGGAGGCGAGATAATTCCAAAGATTGTAGGCGTTGACAAAACACGCAGGCAGGCCGACGCTATTCCCGTTGCATTTGTCAACACTTGCCCAGAGTGCGGCACACCACTTGTGCGCTATGAAGGCGAAGCCGCCTATTACTGCCCCAACGACACTGGATGTCCGCCTCAGATAAAAGGCAAAATTGAGCATTTCATATCGCGCAAGGCCATGAATATAGAGTCGCTTGGCCCGGAAACGGTTGACGAACTTTACCGCCGTAGGCTTGTGAACAACATAGCCGACATTTACGATTTGAAAATGAGCGACATAAATGTCTTCGGCAACAGGGAGAAGACCGCACAAAACATACTGAATGGCATTGCTGCATCAAAGGATGTGCCTTTCGAAAGGGTGTTGTTTGCGCTTGGCATCAGGTTTGTCGGCGAAACATCGGCCCGCTTGCTTGCAAGGCATTTCAAGTCGATGGATGCGGTAGCCGAAGCCTCTCTTCAGGATTTGATCGACATCGACGGCGTCGGGGCGACAACGGCAAAAAGCGTGATGTCGTATTTCCGCGACCCAAGAAACAAGGAAATCGTTGAGCGTCTGAAGGCCAGCGGACTGCAAATGCAGATAAGCGAAGACCAGATTGGGCGTATGACCGACCGGCTTGCAGGCAAGAGCATCGTTATAAGCGGCGTGTTCTCCAAGCACAGCCGCGACGAATACAAGGGCATCATTGAGCAGAATGGCGGAAAGAACGTAGGCTCGATAAGCGGCAAAACATCGTTCATTCTCGCAGGCGAGAACATGGGGCCGGCAAAATTGCAGAAGGCCGAGAAACTGGGAATACCTATTGTCGATGAAGACACATTCCTTAATATGCTTGAAACTGACAATTGAACAGATTGTAAAATCACAGTGATATGAATATTGTAGTAAGCGAAGACTTGCGTGGCAAATGCCCGGAATTTCTTGGGGCATGCATTGAAGCCGATGTAACCAATACATCACATTCTGATGGCCTGTGGGCAGAAATTGCAGATCTTGCAGGCAAATATGCATCAACGCTCACAACCGAAAGTCTGAAAAGCAACAGCGCCATTTCGGCTACGCGCAGAGTTTACCGCCTGTGCGGTAAAGACCCGTCGCGCTACCGTCCGTCGTCAGAAGCACTCGTAAGGCGGGCCATTCAAGGCAAGAGCCTGTATAGCGTGAACACCATTGTCGACTTGACCAACCTTGTCAGTATGACATCGGGATACAGCATCGGGGCTTTCGACCGTGACAAAATCGTAGGCGACACACTTACCTTGGGCATTGGCACCAAGGATGAGCCCTATGAGGGCATCGGACGTGGCCCAGTCAACATTGAGGGGCTGCCCGTTTATCGTGATGCAGCAGGCGGTATAGGCACCCCGACAACCGACCATGAGCGCACAAAGACAAGCGTGAACACAAAACGGCTTGTTGTATTGGTAAACGGATATGACGGAAACCGCCAGAATTTGGAAACCGCCGTGCAACTCACAAAACGGCTCTTGACACAGTATTGCTCACTGGACAGTTTCGGATATTTCTTCTTTTAAGACAACATTACAGACAATGGCTTGCATGCCACAACAATTAAAATCAGATATGGGAATCGTAATAGGAATAGACGTAGGCATAAGCACTACAAAAATTGTAGGTATAAACAAGGACGGAAAGGTGGTCTCGCCTATTCGCATAAGGGCAACCGACCCGGTGACATCGCTTTATGGGGCTTTCGGCAAGTATCTGCATGACAACAAGGTGAACTTGTGTGATGTGGAGAAAGTGATGCTCACGGGTGTGGGAAGCGCATACATCAACGAACCGGTGTATGGATTGCCCACGAGCAAGGCCGAAGAATTCATTGCCGATGGGCTCGGCGCGCGCTATGAAACCAACCAAGACCGCATGATTGTTGTGAGCATGGGCACAGGCACATCAATAGTTCAATGCGACGACGACAAAATTGAACACATAGGCGGCATAGGCATCGGCGGCGGCACATTGCAGGGACTGTCGCGGTTGCTCCTCAACACCGACGACATAAAGCAACTTTCGATGCTTGCCGCAAATGGCGATCTGTCGCGCATCAATGTCTTGATAAGCGACATAAGTGCCAACCCGTTGCCGGGTCTGCCTATGGACGCCATTGCCTCGCTCTTTGGCAACGCTAAGAGCAACGCTTCGCGCGAGGACATCGCACTCGGACTGATATGGATGGTGCTGCAGTCTATATGCAGCGCGTCAATTCTTTCTTCGCTTGGAAGCGGCATAAAAGACTTTGTGATGATTGGCAATCTCACGCTTCTGCCTCAATGCCAGCGCGTATTCCCTGCTACGGAAAGGTTGTATGGGGTTAAATTCAGAATACCGCAATATTCGGAATTCTGCACCGCGATAGGCGCTGCACTTTGCTACAAGAAAGCCATTAGCAAGCGGTAAGGCGTTCCTGCGGATTTAACGGCAAGCGCAATACGGCAGTTTCATCGCGTCATGCAAGTTTCACCGCAAATGCGCGGCAAGCGTGCTTCGTATGGTGTGCATGCGTGTTC
>CAVDJG010000138.1:0-5743 GCA_963609005.1 Acidaminococcaceae bacterium | reverse complement strand
GGCATTGGCATTGCAATACAGACATTTGTCGTTTATTGTGAAATCGGTGCTTTGTTTTGATGTGTGGCGGTTGGTGCATGCGTGTTTTGCATATGCTGCACGCATGTGGCGCAAATGATGCGCGGTGGCGTGCATCACTGTTTTGTGGTGTTGCGGAGTGCTGTGTGGCTTGCAACGAAGCGGTCGCTGCGGCAGTAGTAAGCCTGGTAGCCGTCAGAACTTATGGTGTTGGCATGTTTTGTGAAACTCGAATTGGTTTCATTTCTTGAATGAAAGAAATTGCACAATTCATTTTTTATCTTTAACTTTGCAAGAATGATGTTGAATGCATTGCGTGTGAGGACGCTTGGCAATGTAAGTGTTGCCGTTGCAGTGGCTTTGGTCATGCTTGCGGCTTGTGCCGGGCGTGGCGCAAACAAAATCCTGTGCGGCATTGATTTCGACCGCGCTGAAGCCGACACCGTCGTGGCTCTCGCCCGAAACACCGGCGCGCCCACTTGCAGCGTCTCGGCCATCGTTGCTTATGCCGTAGGCCGAAAGGCACAGACAATAAACGGTGCTTTGCTGCAGTCGGGCGTGTTTCCTCCTGAATGTATGGCTGGTGCTGATGCCCGCAACGCTTCGCGGCTTGCAAAAACAGTAGTTGCAAACTGCGCGAAGAATTATATGCGCGACTATGCACCGCTCTATCGTGGCAATACCGCCAACGGGCAGATATACACCAGGCGGATGTCAATAAAAGCCCGCGCCTACTCCTACTGCGAAGGAATAATCGCTTATGCCGTGACCACATCAGAGCAAGGCGAAGACGGAACATCGGAGAAACACACATCGGTAGTAAATATAAATGCCAACACGGGCAAGGTTCTGTCTCACGACGAACTGTTTCTGCCGGGGAGCGACCGCTTCATCGAACGACTTATTGTTGGCAAGCTCCGCAGAAAATATGGAGCGAAAGACGACAATGCATTGAAAACAAAAGGAATACTTGCAGGAGAAGATATATACATACCTGAAAACTTTGTGGTGGGCAAGCATGATATAACATACATATATGCTGCCGATGAGATAGCCCCACACGACTTTGGCGAAATCAGGGTGAGCATAACCTATGATGAGATGGGTAAGTTGTCAACCGTAAAACGACATTGAAACAATTATGGAAAGAATAAAGAAATATTTCCGCAGCATAAGCGAGGAACAGGAGAGGCAATTCGCACAGTTGAAACCGCTCTATGAAGAGTGGAACAACCGTATAAACGTGATTTCACGCAAGGATATGGACAATTTCTACGAGCATCATGTGCTCCACTCCTTGGCCATAGCCAGCGAAATAAAATTCAAGGAAGGAAGCAAAATTCTCGACCTTGGCACAGGCGGTGGATTTCCCGGCATACCGTTGGCAATAATGTTTCCGGATGTCACGTTCAAACTTATCGACCGCACCGGGAAGAAAATACGCGTCGTCAACGAGGTGGCCAATGCCATAGGACTTAAAAATGTCACGGCCGAACAACTGCCTGGCGAGGAAGAAAAAGGACTCTACGATTTCGTGGTGAGCCGTGCCGTAATGCCGTTGCCCGACTTGATGCGTATCGTGAGGAAAAACATTTCGCGTAAAGACCAGCGCAACGCATTGCCCAACGGCTTGATTTGTCTTAAAGGCGGAAATGTAGACGAAGAAATAAGGCCATTCAAGAAAATCGTGTCGGTGATTGAGATACACGACAAGTTCAGTGAGGAGTGGTTTAAGGAAAAACATTTAATTTATGTTCCCGTATGATGAACATTGAGCATTTTACTTGCAACATGCTTCAGGAAAACTGCTATGTTGTGAGCGACGAAACAAAACAATGCGTCATAATTGACTGTGGCGCATACTATGAGGCGGAGCAGACCGCAATCATTGATTACATAAAGTCAAACGGAATGACGCCGGTGCACCTCCTTGTCACGCACGGGCATCTTGACCATAATTTCGGAAACAACGCCATTTCAGACGCTTTCGGGCTGTCTCCCGAAATTTCGCGTTACGACAGGCAGTTGCTTGAGCATAGCAGTGAGCAGGCCGAATTTTTCGGCGTAAACCTCGACAAGTCGGCCATACCGGCGGGTCGCTTGCTTGAAAACGGCGAAAAGATAACCTTCGGCAATCATGTGCTGCAAGTGATTGAAACGCCCGGACACTCACCGGGTTCGGTGGTGTTCTACTGCGAGGAGGAGAAGACGGCCTTCACCGGCGACACCCTTTTCCGCGGTTCGATAGGGCGCACCGATTTCGCCGGAGGCAGCATGCTGCAGATTATACAGAGCCTGCGAATGCTGGCACAGCTCCCCGACGACACGGTAGTGATGCCGGGCCACGGCAGCCAAACCACAATAGGCTACGAGCTCGCGCACAATCCATACATGGACAGGTGATATGCTGATGGCGACAACAGCAGCAAAGACAATCCTCGGCATCGACCCGGGAACCAACGTCATGGGCTACGGGGCAATTAGAGTCACCGGAAACAGGGCCGAGATGCTGACAATGGGGGTTATCGACATGCGCAAAGACCACGACCCTTATGCCCGTCTTGGCAAGATTTTCGCCCGAATAAGTGACCTGATAAAAGAGTTGCAACCCGACGAAATGGCGATAGAAGCCCCGTTTTTCGGGAAAAACGTGCAGTCGATGCTTAAACTGGGGCGCTCGCAAGGCGTGGCAATAGCGGCAGCTGTGCAGAGTGGGATAAAGGTGCACGAATATGCGCCGCTGAAAATAAAAATGGCTATAACCGGGCAGGGACAGGCTTCGAAGGAGCAAGTGGCCGATATGCTTAAAAGGCTGCTGAAACTTAAAGAAGACGAAATGCCGCATTTCATGGATGCTACCGATGCTCTCGGTGTGGCCTATTGCCATTTCATGCAGGCAGGAAATCCGGTCAACGACACACACTATAATGGGTGGAAAGACTTTATAAACAAGAATCAGGACAGGCTATGCAAAAGATAATAAGCATGACCAAGGGCGTTGCCCGTCGGGAAGACTGGCGGTTGCGGCAACCTGCCGACTTCGAATTGTGCGATGGCGAGCACATTGCCGTCGTAGGCGACAACGGCAGCGGAAAAACCTTGCTCGTTGACATGATACGCGGAAGCCACCCTTTGACGGGCGAAGGGCCGGTGTATGATTTCTCGCCGTCGTGTTCAACACGCGCTTCCGAAAACATCATATATATATGTTTCAAGGATTCCTACGGAACACGTTGCGACTCGCTGTATTACTTGCAGCAACGCTGGAACTCGATGGAGATTGACGAAGACGCGCTTACGGTGGGGCAGAAACTGCGCAAGGCGCGTGAAGTGGCAGAAAACGGCAACCGGCAGTTTGGCGACTTCATTGACAACGTGTGCAAAATGTTTCATCTTGATGCGTTGTGCGATAAATATGTGGTAACGTTGTCGAGTGGCGAACTGCGCAAGCTCACCATTGCGTGTGCCATAATGGGTAAACCAAGAGTGCTGGTGCTCGACAATCCGTTTGTGGGTCTTGACGCAAAAGCCCGCGAAACATTGCGTCAGACGCTTGAAACCTTGGTGGCAGAGTGCCGCATGCAGATAGTGCTTGTGGTGGGCAGTAGTCGTGACATTCCCGATTTCATTACCCATGTGGTTGAGGTGAGCGGATTGGTTGTCGGGCAGAAAACCACCCGCGATGAATTTCTTGGCAGACAAAGCACGACGGTTGTGCCGTTTGACGAAGACAAGGGTGAGGCAATACTACACCTTCCTTATAAGCAAGGCACACAGGCTGCCGACATTATAGTGAAGATGAATGGCGTAAGCATAAAATATGGCGACCGCACTATTCTGCACGACGTGAATTGGACAGTAAAAAATGGCGAGTGTTGGGCATTGAAAGGACCTAACGGTTCGGGAAAGTCAACACTTCTCAGTTTGGTTTGTGCCGACAATCCCCAGGCTTATGCGTGCGACATTACGCTTTTCGACTGCAAACGCGGAAACGGCGAGAGCATCTGGGACATAAAAAAACATATAGGCTATGTATCGCCGGAGCTGCACAGGGCAATGAAGAGCGATGTGGAAGTGGTGAATGTGGTTGCAAGCGGGTTGTACAACCTTACCGGTTGTCGCCGTAACTGCACTGCGGCCGATTGCGAAAAAGCCTTGTTTTGGATAAACGTGTTCGGCATCGGCCATCTTGCAAAGCGCAGATACCTGTCGTTGTCGAGCGGCGAGCAGCGTCTGGCACTGCTTGCGAGGGCTTTTGTGAAAGACCCCGAACTGCTCATTCTTGACGAACCGTTTCATGGGCTCGACGACACCAACCGCCAACTTGTGGGCAATGTGATAAGCACTTTCTGTTTGCGTCGCGGCAAAACGCTCATAATGGTGTCGCATTATGACACCGATTTCCCGGAATGTGTAACGCATGAATACCGGCTTGTGCGCAGAAAATGAATAAATGAAAATATACAAAAAAAGCAAACAACATGAAGAAATTATTGTTTACAATTGTAATGGCTGTCTTGTGCACCGTAAACGGATATGCACAGGAAATCTTCAACGAGGTTAAAGCCCTGGAAAAGCATGAAGAAAGCATAGTCAACGATACTACGAAGAACATCGAAGTGAGAAAGGTGGCATGCTTCAAGTATGATGCACTCTACTATCTCATCGACAAGGCCGGCAACGACGGAACATTCACCGAGTATGAGCTTGGAATGCAGGCCAATGCCATGATTGACTTCGTGAACCTCTACATCAAACGCATCGGAAACGAAAAGAAACAGCGCGACAAAAACATTATAATGGCAAAGTTCAAGGCTGCCACAATAAACCACGCATTGTTTAACGATGTAGACAAGGAGGTTGTCTATGCCTATGTTGACAACGACAAATACATAACGCAGTTCTCTCTCGACACCGATTGGGTGAAAGCCCTTGAAGAAATCAGGAAATAGAGTGGAAGGGGAATAATGCGCTACCATTGCTCGCAGAAAGCGAGGGCATGGTGAAAGGCCATTGCGGAATGTAGACCCCTACAATATAAAAGTATTATCAATTAGTCACGCTGTTCCTTTGCGTTTCTCTTTGTTTTTGTAACTTTGTCCCAAATTATCGAAAAAGGTCGTGATATGAAATATCCTATAGGAATACAGAGCTTAGAAACAATCATATCAGATGGATATGTCTATGTTGATAAGACAGCCTTGGTTTATGATTTGGTTCATAATGGGCATGTTTACTTTCTTTGTCGTCCTCGGCGATTTGGAAAGTCCTTGTTGGTATCTACCCTCAAATGTTATTTCGAGGGGCAGAAGGAGTTGTTCAAGGGACTTGCCATCGATAAGTTGGAGAAGGATTGGAAGCAGTATCCTGTGTTTCATATGTCTTTTGGTGGGCAAAACTTTGTAAAACCTTATACGTTGGACGAGGTGTTGGAGGAGTTTGTCGCCACGGCAGAGACCCTTTATGGTAAGAATGAATTGGCGCAGACATTGGGCAGCCGTTTCAAGGCCGTGATAAGGAATGCCCACCAAAAGACAGGAAATCGGGTGGCAGTGTTGATAGATGAATACGACAAGCCTTTGTTGGATGTCATGGATTTGGACATCCCCATAGAAACAGATCTTGGAAAAATGACTTTGGAGGAATATAACCGCAATGTGCTCAAAGGATTTTATTCCGTTTTCAAGGAAGCCGATGCCGATTTGCAGTTTGTGCTGCTCACGGG
>CAVDJG010000137.1:0-5748 GCA_963609005.1 Acidaminococcaceae bacterium | reverse complement strand
CACAAAAGCGCAAATACAGGCAGCACTTGGAATGTCAACCATGGAGCGCAAGTCGTCTTCACGCGAAGGTGTGGAACGCCTAAAAGGCATCAAATTGGAGGCGATGTATGTGGATATTATAAAGAAGCGCGAGGAAGGTTCATTGACTGCATACAAGGACTATGCCCAAAACCGTGAGTTTTTCCATTGGGAAACCCAAAACCGGGTTCGTGAGGGCAGCAGAGAGGCTGAGGCTTATCGCAATGGAGAAAACAATATGCTCCTGTTTGTAAGGCAACAGGCTGAGCATCCTGATTATGGATGCAGAATGGGATTTACCTATTTGGGACAGGTGACGATGAAGAAAATGGAAGGATCCAAGCCTATGCAGATTGTGTGGCAGTTGTCCACTCCAATGTCGGAAGCCACCTATGCCTTTGCAAGTCAGTATAAAGCAATAGGATGAAAAGAAATATATGGAAGAAAAGAAGAAAATAGAGGTGGTTGCTGCCATTATCTGCAATGGCGACAAGGTGTTTGCCACGCAGCGCGGATATGGCGAATGGAAGGACTGGTGGGAATTTCCCGGCGGAAAGATAGAGGATGGGGAAAGCCGCCAAGAAGCTCTGCTACGCGAGATAAAGGAGGAACTTGCCACCGAAATAGAGGTGGGAGAATTGCTGACGACAGTGGATTATGACTACCCTAAGTTTCATCTTACGATGCATTGCTTCATGTGCGAGATGAAAAATGGCAACTTGACACTCTTGGAGCATGAGGCTGCCAAATGGCTTAACCGGGAAAACTTGGATACGGTGAAATGGCTGCCAGCAGACGAACTGGTGGTTGAACAACTCATTGATGCAATCAACTGACATTTCGGCGCAGATTGCGCCAAATGAAATTGCACAATCTGAACATTGGCTCACACAAAGCTTCACCGGGATAGAAGCGTGCCATGCGCACATCACGCACAATGCGCTGGATGTTGTGTCCCCAGAAACCGTGCCCGAAACCATAGCGTGTGTCATGCTGTCCGAAATTGCCTCCACTCAAAATCTCGTCAATCAACAACCGTCCGCGACGTTCGTCGGCCGGCACAATCATTCGTTGTGAGTCAAGGCGAAGCACTTGCTGCAGCACCCACATTACCGCTCCGGCAAACTCATATATGCCCAAACGGTGCAGTGTCCTGCGCATTTCAGTTAAATCGGTGTCGTGACTAAGACCTACAACCACATAATAATAATCCACAATCTGCCGCAGTCCTACACCTTCAAAAAAGAAATGATGGTAAAGGTGAAGCAACTGATAGACTGCATTGAATGTCGTCGTGGGTATAGAGATATTGCCGGCATCGCCAGACAAGGCCACAACATTGGCACACTGTTTTCTGGCATTGTCGCGCACCCAACGCTGCAGATGCCGGTTGCGCAACGGATTGCTCACCATTGCCGGTGTAGAATGTATCTCCACATCGGTAGTTCCAAGCCTCAATACTATATGGTTAAGGGTTTCCTTGCCCACCTTGCCACCGTTTGCAGCAAGCCTTGCGGCAAGCGAGCGTATCTCATCGCGTGTGGCATCAACCCACACATCAATGTCGCCGGGTGTGCGCGTGCCGGGCACAGGATATGACAAAGCATTGCCCTGCCCTTTAAGTATGCAGCAACGATAGCCCAAAGCATTTATTTCACGGTAAACAGAAACCGAAGCCACATCAACCATAAGATTGCGCTTGCGTATCGATTCGCTCTCGCCGAGCCATTTCACAAGCAACGCAAACGGTGGTGCCACGGCTTTTGGCAACTGCCTGACTCCATTAAACAACACTCCCACAAGAGTCTGCTTCCTTGCGAAATCGTAGAACGACATCCAGTCGAAACCGCAAAGAGCATCACCGCCAGTCAGTCTTTCGCCGTCGTCAATGCCCAATGCAAAGCGCAGAAAACCGAAATAAATGTCGTAGCCGTCGTTTTTCATGTCGTTTTGTTTCCTCTGTTTCCGCATTCCCATTCAGGAAGATTCTATAACTCACCGTCCGCTAACGCTGATTTATAGAATCTCACATTTGGTGAACAACATTTCTCCAAGTCAGTCACGACGGAATATGTCACGGGTGTACACTTTGTCTTTCACATCATCAAGGCAGGCATCATAACGGTTGGCTATAATGGCATGGCTTTGGCGTTTGAAAGCAGCGAGGTCGTTGACGATAAGCGACCCGAAGAATGTCGTGACGTCGGCGAGCGTTGGTTCATACACCACCACTTTCGCACCTTTTGCCTTTATGCGCTTCATTATGCCCTGAATGGCCGACTGGCGGAAATTGTCGGAATTTGATTTCATCGTGAGCCGGTAAACGCCTATCACGCAAGTGTGCTCGCTCGCCGCATCGAAACTGGCATTCTCGGCATAATATCCGGCCTTGCGCAACACGGCATCAGCAATATAGTCTTTGCGCGTGCGGTTGCTCTCAACGATTGCCTCTATTAGGTTTTCGGGCACGTCGGCATAGTTTGCGAGCAGTTGTTTGGTGTCTTTCGGCAGACAGTAGCCGCCATAACCAAACGACGGATTGTTGTAGTGGGTACCGATGCGCGGGTCAAGACCTACGCCTTCGATTATGGCTCGTGTGTCGAGCCCCTTCATTTCGGCATAAGTGTCGAGTTCGTTGAAATAGCTCACGCGCAAGGCGAGATAGGTATTGGCAAACAGTTTCACCGCTTCGGCCTCCTTCATGCCCATAAACAGTGTGTCGATGTTTTCCTTTATAGCCCCTTCCTGCAACAATGCGGCAAAAGTTTTTGCAGCCTTCTCCATTTCGTCCACGTCTGTCACACGTTTTATTGCCTCGTTGGCCGCCTCAAACTCGCGATGAGGCACCAATTTTGGGCATCCCACAATGATGCGGCTCGGATAGAGATTGTCATACAGGGCCTTGCTCTCACGCAGGAATTCTGGCGAGAAGAGCAGATTGAACTGCTTCACTCCCCTGTTGGCATATTTCACATAAAGACTTCGTGTGTAGCCTACGGGAATCGTGCTCTTTATCACCATCACCGCCGACGGATTTACTTCGAGCACGAGGTCAATCACCTCCTCAACGTGCGACGTGTCGAAATAGTTCTTCACCGGGTCGTAATTGGTGGGTGCGGCAATCACCACAAAATCGGCATCGCCATAAGCTGCCCTTCCGTCGAGAGTGGCTGTAAGGTCTAATTCTTTCTCGGCCAGATATTTCTCGATGTATTCATCCTGTATCGGAGAAATCCTTTTGTTTAGTTTTTCCACCTTTTCGGGCACCACGTCAACGGCAGTTACATGGTGGTGCTGTGACAAAAGCGTTGCGATGCTCAGTCCGACATAGCCTGTTCCGGCTACGGCTATCTTTAGGTCTTTGAAATCTCTCATATTGTTGTGTCAGTTATTTGTCTCTATACAATATATATAAGGTGTCGCTTTGGCAGCACATGTGGTCAGCCTACATTCCGAAGCATTGCAGACAATCAGTAACAACCCGTAGTGTGCAAAGTTAATGAAAATGCTTTGAAACGGCAAAACTTTACATTTTATTAATTCAAACGTGTTCCATAAAGACAGCATAATGACGGCACATGACAAAACATAAAAACAGTTTTTTATTCGTCCTATTCAATTTTTTTTCTTACTTTTGCACGAGTAAAACAATCACGGTCCCGTAGCTTAGCTGAATAGAGCGTCAGATTCCGGTTCTGAAGGTCTTGGGTTTGAATCCCAACGGGATCACTTTTCAACGGCATTGGAAGCAGTCTTTCTTCCTACACATATTTTTGACTTCCAATGCATTACGCGCTTCAATATTCCAAGCACCTCAACATTGACATTTTCTCATTGCATGAAGCATAGTGTAGATTGCTGAAATAGTTGCCGCAAAATTGCCGCAAAAACAAATGAAGGGAAATGGCTACTATAGGTTATGAGTTAGGAAAGCCCAAAGCAGATGGCTACAGGAAAGTTTCAATAGTGTTGTCACACCTGGGAAAAAGGAAGAGAATATCCACAAACATTGTAATAGGAAAAGAAAACATTTCAAGAAGTGGAAGGATAACATCATCAAGGTTGCAGAGAATAATAGACAACAAGGTGATGGAACTGAGGAACAGACTCTGTGACCTTGAACAGGAAATCATTGATGAAGATGTTGATGTGGACTGGGTTTACAACAGAATAATAAGGAAGAAGGAGAGCATTGATTTCTTCTCCTTTGCCAACCAATGGCTGCACAACTCCACCATAAAGGCAAAGAAGAACTATAACACTATGCTCAATGCCCTAAGAAGGTATCATGGTGACAGGCCATTGCCTTTCACTACGATTGATTACAGTTTTCTTGAAGGATTCTGCAAGTCATTGGGAAACCACCCAAGGGCAAAGTCATTGTATTTGGGGGAGATAAGGCATCTGTATAATGAAGCAATCAGAAGATACAACACCCAGCGTGACAGAATTATTCCATCATCACCTTTTGAGGCTTACAGAATACCAAAGCACATACCACAAACCAACAATAGGGTTGTCAGTGAGGAAACACTGGCAAAGATATACCATTTCAAAGGCACAAGAAGGGTTGACATGGCAAGGGACTGTTACATACTTTCTTTCTGTCTCATTGGCATGAACTCCATTGACCTGTATGAGTGTAGGGACTATAAAGGAGGCATACTGTCATACAACCGTATGAAGACAAAAGACAGAAGGAGTGACCATGCACACATTGAAATAAAAGTGCCTGCAATAGTGCTTCCACTAATGGAGAAATACAAAGGCAACTCCAGAGTGTTTGACTTCTACAGAAGATACACAACAGCAAGCAACTTCAACAAGCACATCAACAAAGGACTGCACATCATTGCTGAAAAGCTTGGAGTGCCTAAGTTTGACTTCTATTCTGCAAGACACACATGGGCTTCCATTGCAAGAAACAAACTTGGCATTGACAAATACACCATACATGAAGCACTCAACCATGTGTCAGACCTTGACATTACTGACATATACATACAGAAGGACTTCACCAACATCAACAAAGCCAATGCAAAGGTGATGGAATATTTTGAAAAACTCATTGAAGGAAACAAATGAAAAACTCCCCCTGTCCACCGACAGAGGGAGAAACCTCAACCTAAAAACAAACAAAACACATCCTGAAAAAAACAATCTTTCACCTCACTATTTCAACATACCTGTTGCTCTGTCCCTGCACATAGGGGTTCTCCTCAACCACATCAACATCAAGCACAGTGTGTTTTTTCTGAAACCACCTGAACAGAAAGAACTTGCTTGGAGGATTTACTGTCTCTCTCCTTGAGGAAACCACTATGTGCTTAACACTCTTGAACATGGGCTTCACTGCTACTGTTGAAGGATATTCAAGGCCCAACTGTACAGAATACCATTCATCGGAAATCAGTGTATCAATGGCCAGCAGTGGACTTTTGAAGAGTGTGTCTTTCATAACAATAGTATCAGCCTTTGCAAAGGATGAAGAAACATAATGCATGCTCTGCAACTTTGAGTCTTTTATTTTCAACTTCTTCCTTGCATTGTCAAGCTCCTTGAAGATAGAGTCATTGGAACTTTCCAACTGCTCTATTGTCATTCTGAAAGCCCTGTTTCTGCCTTCTGAATTGTCATACAATTCACTGTATGCCTTTACATTCCCTACTGCATCTTTCCACTTCTTCTCTACACTACTCTTGCTTTTGAAGGTTGCAACCAGTGCTATAC
>CAVDJG010000136.1:0-5750 GCA_963609005.1 Acidaminococcaceae bacterium | reverse complement strand
CGTTTATGGTGCCTATGATGGGCAGTCCGGCCCCTACATTCGTCTCGAAACGGAATTTCACGCCACGTGCCAATGCTGTTTCTTTCAGTTTAATGTAGCTGTCGTAGTCTGACGATGCCGCTATTTTGTTTGCTGCAATCACCGAGATGTTGTGCTCCAGAAACGTTTGGTAGAGTGCCGACACTTCCTTGCTTGCCGTGCAGTCAACAAATACGCTGTTGAAGATGTTCATCCCTATCACCTCGTTGCGCAGCCGCACATTGTCGCTTGGGTCTGACAGTTCAAGTTGCTCCTTATATTTTGTGAGGTCGATGCCCTCACGGTTGAATATCGCCTTCTTTGAGCTTGCTATGCCCACGACGTTAAGTTTGAGGCGCATTGTGCGTTTCAGTTCCTCATATTGGTCGCTTATCTGTTCGAGAAGTTTTCCTCCCACGGTGCCCACGCCGCACACAAACAGGTTGAGCACTTTATATTCTGAGAGGAAGAACGAGTCGTGTATCACATTGAGCGCCTTGCGCAGGAATTGGCTGTCAACCACAAACGAGATGTTTGTTTCTGATGCTCCCTGCGCGCAAGCTATCACACTTATGCCGCTGCGGCCCAGAGTGCCAAACAGGCGGCCTGCTATTCCGGGCGTGTGTTTCATGTTTTCGCCCACAACTGCTATTGTGGCGAGGCCGCTTTCGGCATGCATCGGAAACATTGCTCCGGTTTCTATTTCCTTTGCAAACTCGGCATTGAGCACATTTACGGCCGACTGTGCATCCTCGTCACGCACGCCAATCGACGTGGAGTTTTCCGAAGAAGCCTGTGACACCATGAACACGCTTATGCCATTGTCGGCCAAAGCCGTGAATATGCGGCGGTTTACGCCTATCACGCCCACCATCGACAGGCCGGTGACGGTTATGAGCGTAGTGCCGTTGATGCTTGATATGCCTTTGATTGGTTTGCTGTCGTTGGCAATCTTGTCTTTTATTATTGTGCCGTCGCCGTTGGGGTTGAAGGTGTTTTTCACCTTTATGGGGATGTTCTTCACGCACACCGGATAAATGGTGGGCGGATAAATCACCTTTGCACCGAAGTTGCACAACTCCATGGCCTCAATATAGCTGAGCTCGTTTATGGTGTATGCGGTTTTTATAACCCGCGGGTCGGCCGTCATAAAGCCGTCAACGTCGGTCCATATCTCGAGTATCTCGGCATCGAGTGCCGCTGCTATTATGGCGGCCGTGTAGTCGCTGCCGCCGCGTCCGAGGTTGGTTATCTCGCCGGTTTTCTTGTCTTGGCTTATGAAGCCGGGTACAAGCGATATGCGCGGCAGGTCGGAAAACGTCTTTTTCACCAGACGGTTGGTGAGCTCGCTGTCGAGCACATTCTTGTTGTTCTTGCGCGTTGTCTTTATGAAGTCGCGCGCGTCAAACCATTTGGCTCCGCGTATGAGCGTGGCCACGATGTTCGAACTGAGCCGTTCGCCGTAGCTCACAATGGCGTCCTGCGTTTTCTTGCTAAGGTCGTGTATGAGGAATACACCGAAATAGATGCTGCGCAACTGCTCAAACATTGCGTCAACTTTGTTGAACAGTGTCTCGCGGTTTCTGTTGTCGGTGATTATGGTGTCAATCATTTTGTGGTGACGATCTACCATGGCCTGGAATTCGTCTTTCCATGTCTCGTCGCCACGGAGTGCAAGTTGCGAAGTGGCAAGCAGCTTGTCGGTTATGCCACCCAAGGCACTTACTACAACAACAATGGGTTGCTTCTTTGCCTCACTCTCTACAATGTTTCTCAAACTGAGAATGCTGTTCACGGAACCTACCGATGTTCCGCCGAATTTCAATACTTTCATTTCTTTTTGTCTTTTGTTTTGTGCCACCAAACAAAGGTGGCGATGGTGATAGCGCACATGGACTTTTGCCGGCGGCGTGTGCCGTTACTTTCTGTACCACTATACGAGGGTGGGGCGCGGAAACGGGGCTTGTCGCGGCTTTCCGGCGTGTCTTATTGCAGCTACTACTTTGTCAAAATCGTTGCAAAAATACAAATTATTACAGCATCGGCCAACGAAATGTGGCATTAATTGATTAATTTTGCCATTAAAAATACTGCAACGGCAGCAATGTTGCAGCAGAAATACGCTATCCACATTATTATGATAAAAGAAATACAGACAAGGGTATTGCCTGTGCAGGCTGCTTCAGAACAGAACATAAAGGAGTTTGTGGCGCGCGACAAAGGCATCGACATACGCACGATAAACGCTGTGCGCGTGCTGCGAAAGAGCATCGACGCGCGTCAACGCACTATTTTCGTTAACCTGACACTTCGCGTGTATATTAACGAGATGCCCGCCGACGATGAATACAGGCGTGTGGAATATCGCGATGTGTCGGCATGCCCGCAGGTGGTAGTGGTGGGCGAAGGCCCCGGCGGACTGTTTGCATCGCTCAAACTCATTGAGTTGGGATGTCGTCCGGTTGTGATAGAACGCGGAAAAGACGTGCGTGAGCGCAAACGCGACCTTTCGCTTATAGGAAAGACGCAGAAGGTTGATGCCGACAGCAACTACTGTTTTGGTGAAGGCGGGGCAGGAGCCTACTCCGACGGCAAACTCTACACCCGTTCAAAAAAGCGCGGCGACACCGAGAAAATATTGAATGTGTTTTGCCAGCACGGGGCCTCCACCTCGATTTTGGCCGATGCTCATCCGCACATCGGCACCGACAAGCTGCCGCGTGTTATTGAGAACATGCGCAACACTATAATAAAATGTGGCGGCGAGGTGCATTTCCAAACCTGCATGACGGGGTTGTTGGTTGAAGGCGACACCGTGACAGGCGTTGAGGCCGTTGATTTGACAACCGGCAACCAACTTACATTCCATGGCCCCGTGATATTGGCAACAGGACATTCGGCACGCGATGTCTACAACTATCTTGATGCCTCGGGCGTTGAAATCGAGGCAAAGGGCATAGCCGTGGGCGTGCGTCTGGAGCATCCGGCAAGTCTTATCGACCAAATACAGTATCACAACAAAAACGGGCGTGGCGAATATCTCCCGGCTGCCGAATACAGTTTCGTGACACAGGTTGACGGGCGCGGCGTTTATTCGTTCTGCATGTGCCCGGGCGGCTTCGTCATTCCGGCAGCAACAGGGCCGCAGCAGATAGTGGTCAACGGCATGAGCCCGAGCAATCGCGGCACGCAATGGTCGAACAGTGGAATGGTGGTCGAGATGCGCCCCGAAGATGTTGAGGGCGAAGGCAACCTGCGCATGATGCACTTTCAGGAGCAGCTTGAGCGCAACTGCTGGCAACAGGGCAACATGAAGCAAACCGCACCGGCACAGCGAATGGCCGATTTCGTAAACAACCGACTTTCGTTCGACCTCCCGAAAAGCAGCTATGCGCCGGGGCTTATATCGTCGCCGCTGCATTTCTGGCTTCCCGCCTTCGTGGGCAAACGGCTTCAGAACGGTTTCCGCAAATTCGGGCAGATGAGCCATGGCTTCCTCACCAACGAGGCAGTGGTTATTGCAACCGAAACGAGAACATCGTCGCCGGTGCGCATAGTGCGCGACAGGGCCACCTTGCAGCACATTCGTCTTCGTGGCCTCTTCCCTTGCGGCGAGGGCGCAGGCTATGCCGGCGGCATAGTGTCGGCAGGTGTCGATGGCGAGCGTTGTGCCGAAATGTGTGCCGAATACATAAAAAGTTAAATGAAAACAAAGAATATATGATAGAAACGCGTATGAAACTTATGAGATTGCTTTTCGTTTGTCTGGCTTTTGTATGCCTCTCGGCCAATGCCCAAACGGTTGTGCTTGATGGTGAAACGGGCGACCCCGTGTCTTATGCATCGGTGTTCGACAAGGCCACGGGCAAGTATCTTGGCAATACCGACGGCTCCGGCTGCATTCCCGGAGAAGCAGAAACAGTGCAGACAATCACCTTGCAGCACCTCAACTACGAACCGCTTACCATAGACAAGAGCGCGGTGGCCGACGGCAAGATAAGGCTTGTGCCGCTGGTGCACACCGTAAAAGAAGTGACGGTGGACAAAGGCAAGCACGAATATGTGCGCATGAAGGTGTATGTGCGCCAGCTTATATGGATGACCGACACACTTGCCAAGGTTACGAAGGCAATTTGCCACTTCTATTTCAAGGCTTCGAAGCCGAGCGGCACTCCTAAGGTGACGGTTCTTTCGGGCAAATCAGTCTACGACAAGAGCATTCTCGTGGGCAAGAATTTAAAGATGGTGAGAGGAGTGTTTAACATTTCTCCCGAACTTGTGCTGAAAATCACCGGACCGAAAGATTTGAAACGGTTGCCCGAAGAAGGTGTCAAGCGGCTTGACCTGGATAAGACTGGCGGAAACTGGGGCATAGAATATGCCCGTTTCGACTGGAAAAACAAACGGTGCAGCATAGTAGAAGACAGCGTGTGCTTTCTCAAACCGTTCACATTCCCCTTCACTGGCTTGGCTTTCAGCAGGTTCTTCCGCACCGAAACCTACGACATACACTATGGCGCGCCCAAACTTTCAAATCTTGCCAACGTGCTTTTCGGAGTGCGTGTGACACACAAGAAGTCGAACACAAGTTTGAACATTTACAGCGAAGCCTTTGTTCTTGATGTGGATTATGCCTCGAAAGAGGATTATGAAAAGGAAAAAGATGCCGACTTGGGCGAATTTGTTGAGCCGACGGGCTTCTTGCCGCTCAACGAAAACGTGCAGAATGCCATGAAGAACATGCGGTCGCTGACGCTAGAAGAGAAAAAGGAAATAGCTTACGGACAAAAGGATTCGAAAAAATAACAGTGGTGCGGCATTGCAGTTTGCTGCCCGTCTCACATTTACTCCCCACTTGCATGCATTGGCATGCGGGTGGGGAGCATTGCGTTTTACGGTTTGCCACAGGCTCGTTGCAGCATCGGTTACGCTTTGGCTTGCCCTGCATCGTGGTTTGCGGCAGATGCAGCACGGGCGTGCGGCTGACGAGTGACGTGCATCGCGCGGCTGCTGCAAGCCCGTGCAGCGGCCGCACTGCAATTGCCACGACGGCATGTTTCGATAGCTTTAAAAATGGATAATTTATTTTGTGTTGTCTCCTTTTTGCAGTAACTTTGCAATATGAACGGATTTTTCAGACTATACATAATTGCCTTGATGGCATTTCTTGGATACGACCAACTATATTCCCAAAACTTTTACACTCAATGTGAAGACACTTGCTCTCACATACACGGCATCGACTTGAGCCACTATCAGGGCGAGGTGTTTTGGGAAACCGTAGGCGAAAACACCAAGATGGCCTATGTGTATTTGAAGGCCACCGAGGGAGGCGACCGCATTGACGACAAATATGAGCAGAACATAGAACTTGCACACAAATATGGGTTGAAGGTGGGGTCGTATCATTTCTTCCGTCCTAAAACCGACCTTACACGGCAACTCGAGAACTTCAAGACGCAATGTCTGCCGAGACAACAGGACTTGATACCGATGATTGACATCGAGACAAAGAGCGGACTGTCAACCGAGGAGTTTTGCGACTCGCTTTTCAAGTTCTTGGATATGGTTGAAAGCGCTTACCATCAGAAGCCTCTCCTCTACACCGGCACCAATTTCTACAACAAGAATCTTGCGGGAAAGCTGGACGGCTACAAACTCATGATTGCACAATACTCAAGCCGCGAGCCGGAACTTGAAGACGGACGCGACTACATGATATGGCAATACAC
>CAVDJG010000135.1:0-5781 GCA_963609005.1 Acidaminococcaceae bacterium | reverse complement strand
CATCAACGGCGTGCGCAACCGCATGCGGAACATTGCCGACGCCGATGCAGCCGATCTCGAGGCCGACTACGCGGCCGACTTCATGGCCGTGTGCAAATTCATTGCCTACATCAACGACCGAAGCCGCGTGCCCGAGTGCCTTGCCGCCAAATTCCCCAAGACGGTGCAGCACACGTTCCGCCGCCGCATGAAAGACAGTCAGGGCGATGTTCTCGCCTGCATAAGGTGCTCGGTTGACAGTTGGGACAGCCATTACATATATGCCACGAGGAGCGACAGCGGCGAGGAGACCGTGGTTGACTACACCACAATCCACGAGTTCAACCTCTCGCAGTCGTGGAGCTACATTGCCAAACTCTTGCGCAAGGGCACGCAGATCAACCTCGTGAAGCCGCGCGAGCAGGACGGTACGATATTTCCCGAACTTATTATATTCGAGCCCGACTATCTCGTCAACGTCACGTCGGTGGCAGCATGTTTCGAGGAATATGGCCACTCCTACAAGATCAACCTCATCAACCGCATAAAGCCCGTGCGATCCACCGTGCCCATGCTGCTCGGAAACTTCGCCGGGCAGATGCTCGACGAGGCATCGTCGGGCCGAAACGTGAGCTATGCCGACAGTCTGCGGGAGTTTTTCCGCAGCAACGCGCTACAGTTTGCCAGTATCGACGACCCGCAGGCCCTGGCCGGATTTCACGACGAGGCACGGCGGCAGAAGGCGCGAATATGGGACTTTATGAACAACAGCCGCATACACCAGAAAGACGGCAGCCCCATATCGTCGGGCCAACTTATTCTCGAACCGTCGTATTTCTGCGAAACCCTCGGTTTGCAGGGGCGCATGGACCTCATACATCTCAACCTCGACACCCTCGTCGAACAGAAAAGCGGCAAGGCGGCATGGCCCAGCCGCGACGGCGACGTGAGGCAACAGCAGAAACACTATGTGCAGTTGCTGCTCTACCGCGCCATTTTCCATTATGCCTACGGGCGCGTAGACTACGGCCATCTTGCCTCGTGGCTGCTCTATTCACGTTATGACGGCGGACTGATAGAGCTCGGTTCGGCACCGCAACTGCTCTTCGAGGCGGTGCAGACGCGCAACCTCATAGCGTGGAGCGAGATGCTTTGCGCACAGAGCGGCATGCAGATGATCGAGACAATGAGCTCGGCAAACATATTCCCCGGCATCGACAACACTCTGTTCACGCGCTTCCATGCTCCCGAAATCGACTCCCTGCTCGCCACCGTGCACTCGGCCGGGCCGCTCGAAAAGGCCTATTACTACCGCTTCATGCGCTTCATTGCCAACGAGCATGTGCTCTCAAAGGTGGGCAACCGCACCAAGGAGGATTCGGGCTTTGCCTCGATGTGGAACAGCACGCTCACCGACAAGCGCCAGGCAGGCAACATCTACGAGCATCTGATCATGGAGATGCCGCCTGATCAGGGTAGGGTGGAGACGCTCAGACTGCATTTCGATGGGCAGGCCGACAGCGACATGTCGAATTTCCGCGTGGGCGACATCGTGGCTCTCTATCCCTACGACACCGGCGGCGAGCCCGATGCCACGGCGTGCCTCGTGTTTCGCGGCACGATAACCGGCATCACGCTGCGCCACATCGACATCAAACTGCGCAACGCGCAGAACGGTTGCGTGTTTGCATACATTGCCCGCGACTTCAGCGCATCGCGCCGCAAACTGGCGTGGGCCGTGGAGCACGACTTCATGGAGTCGTCCTACTCGCCGCTCTACCGTGGCATGCAGGCCTTTCTCACCGCCGATCCCTCCCGCCGCGACCTCATTCTGTGCCGCCGACCGCCGCGCACCGACACCGCGATCACGCTCTCGGCGCACTACGGCACTGAGGAGTTCGACAGTCTTGTGCTGCACGCCAAGCAGGCACAGGACATATATCTCATCGTGGGACCGCCCGGAACGGGCAAGACGTCTTACGGCATGGTGAACGTGCTTACAGAGCATCTCGCCACGCCCGGCACCTCGGCACTGCTCATGGCCTACACCAACAGGGCCGTCGACGAGATTTGCTCCAAACTCACCGGGCACGGCATCGACTTCATAAGGATAGGCAGCGAGAGCGGATGCAGCCCCGAATATCGCAGCTATCTGCTCGACAACCGCATCGAGGCCATGCCTGCGGCAAGTGTCGAAGGGGTGAGACGGCTTGTTGGCACCACGCGCGTGTTCTGCGGCACCACCACCGCCTTCAACGCCACGCCCGGACTTTTCGCCATGAAACGCTTCGACATAGCCATAGTAGATGAGGCGTCGCAGATACTCGAACCTTACATCGTGGGCCTAATGTGCGCCCGTCACGGCACGGCCAGCGCCATAGGCAAGTTTGTGCTCATAGGCGACGAGAAGCAACTGCCGGCAGTGGTGCAGCAGCAGCCGTCGGAGTCGGCCGTCAACGACCCTCTGCTCAACGCCATTTCGCTCACCGACTGCCGCCTGTCGCTCTTCGAACGGCTTCTCAGACACTACGGCAAAACCGACGAGAGCCGCTGCCACGTGCTCACGCGCCAGGGGCGCATGCACCCTGCCATAGCCGTGTTTCCCAACTGCGCGTTCTATCAGAACACGCTGCGCCCCGTGCCGCTCGGCCACCAGCTCGAGCCCGATGCTGCGCCGCTGCTTGGCCGCAGTGCCGTTGAGGACATGCTTCTCGCGTGCCGCGTGGCCTTCGTGGCGTGCAACCCCACGCACGACCCGGCCGAGCCCGACAAGGTGAACACCGCCGAAGCACGCGTGATTGCGGCCGTGGCGGTGCAGTGGCGCAAAATGGCGGGCAGTGGTTTCGATGCCGCCAGTTCGGTGGGAGTGATAGTGCCCTACCGCAACCAGATTTCAACGGTGAGGAGTGCCATAGGCAACCTTTGCCAAAGTGAGGGAATAAAAGGGCTCGACGGCATCACCATCGACACCGTAGAACGCTACCAGGGCAGCCAGCGCGACCTCATAATCTATGGTTTCACGGCCAAACGCTACTATCAGCTCGACTTTCTCACGGCCAACGAGTATTTCGACGCTACCGACGGCGCGGTGATCGACCGCAAGCTCAACGTGGCCATGACGCGTGCCCGCAAGTGCCTCGTAATGGTGGGCTGCGACAGTCTGCTTGCCCACGACATCACGTTCTATAAACTTATGGAGTATTGCCGGCACGCGAAGTGTTTCTTCAGAGCCGGCGAAGGAGGCATCGCAAATGGCGTGCCCGAAGCGGTGCACTGCGAAACCGGAGGCGATGTCAACGCCGGCGTTGCCGCATTTGCCGCCAACGACAGTCTTGCCGCAGCCTACGGGCGCATTGTGGCCGATGCCGTGAAGGCCGATGCAACCACCCTATGGCCCTCGTTGCTGTTTGGCAACGGGCGCGAGGTGAACATGAATGTCATAGGCTACGGGCGCGGCAGCTTGGCCGTCACGCAGCGCATCTGCTGCGCCGACGGCATCGTGCGCGATCTTTCGCCACGGCAGCAGGCCCTGCTTTACTGCTGCTATCTCATGCCCGGCCGCTACCGTGCGGCCGTGGATATGTTTGCGGCGTTGCGCACTGAGATAGAAAAAATGGTTGGAGAGTGTGGCCGCCGAGTGGTGTTTGCCGATTTCGGGTGCGGTCCCGCCACTTGCGGCCTTGCGTTTTTCGGTATGTTTGGCAGCATGCGCCAGGCACGCTACATTGGCATCGATGCCTCTGAGGCCATGTGCGGGCTTGGGTGCGAGTTCATGCAGAGCCAAGCCTTCGGCGGCGTGGAGAATGATTTTGCCGGGCCCGATGCCATCGACGAAGTTCTTCTTCGCGACGACGGCCAGAAAGAACCGTTGCTCAGGGTGTTCAGTTTCCCGTTCTTCTTCGGGCGCGTAAGTCCCGATGCCGCCGAGCGTGTGGCGTTGAGGCTTTCGGCCATTATGCGCAGCCACCCTGCCCACCGCATCGTGGTGGCGGTGCAGCAGTCGGCCGCCGACGCTGCGGGCTGCCGCCCGTTTGCCGCCTTTGCCCGAACGCTGTCCGAAAGCGTGCCCTCGCTTGCCCGTTTGCACCCCTCGCCCGGCCGTGCCGGGGCTGCCGGCGATGTGGCATGGATCGTGTGGACACGCTGAGAATCGGTGCGCTGCCGTCAGGCTATGTACTCGCCGAAGTCGGTGAGCCGCATGTCGCCCTTCTTCTGCAGCGTGTCGTGGAAGGCGAATGCCGCCCTCAGCGAGCACGGTTCGTGGCCTGATGCCGCTATGCGCTGGTAGTCGCGCAGCAGCGGCCGGTAGTCGGGGTGGGCGCAGTTTTCTATTATTTCCTCGGCGCGCCGTGCCGGCCCCTTGCCGCGCAGGTCGGCTATTCCCTGTTCGGTTATTATTATGTCAACGTCGTGCTCGGTGGAGTCGGTGTGGCAGCACTGCGGCACTATTGCGCTTATGGCCCCGCCCTTGGCCGTTGACGGCGTGTAGAAGATGCTTATCGAACCGTTGCGCTCGTAGTCGCACGATCCGCCTATGCCGTTCATGAGGCGTGCTCCGCACACATGCGACGAGTTTTCGTTGCCGTAGATGTCGCATTCCAGTGCCGTGTTCATGGCAATCACCCCGAAACGGTGTATCAGTTCTGCCGAATTGCTCAGTTCGCTGGGCCGCAGCGTGAGCCTCTCGGCAAAGAAGTCGATGTTGCCATACACCTTTTCCAGGCATTCGTTGCTCACGGTCATTGCCGCCACCGATGCCTGCGAAATCTTTCCCTCGAGCATCATGTCGATTATCGCGTCCTGCACCACCTCCGAAAACACCTCGAGCTTGGGCAGTGCGCCGCATTTTCCTATGGCCTCCATCACGGCATTGCCCGTTACTCCCACGCCGCTCTGTATGGGGAACATCGTGGGCGGAATGTGTCCGCGCCGCATGTCGGCCAGCAGAAAGTCAACCACGTTCTGCCCTATGGCCTCGGTTTCGGGCGTGAGCGCCTTGAACGATCGCGCCTCCTCGGCTATGCAGCACTCCACCACGCCCGCCACGCGGCTCTTTTCCACCTCTATCCACGGCACGCCTATGCGTCCGCCCACGCTTGTGAGCGGAATGGGCTGGCGGTGCGGCCACTCCATGCACTCATACTCGTCGTGCAGAAGCCTCACCCGCGGGTCGTGAAAGGTGTTTAGCTCGAGTATGATGTGGCGTGCCAGTCGCGCTATGGTGGGCACGATGCCGTCGGCCGAGGTGAGGTAGAAACGCAGCTTGCCGCCCGTTTCCTCAATGGCCGACACCTCTATCACGGCCCAGTCTATGGGTCCGTAGAAGCCGCGGCGCAGTCTTTCGGCCATGTGTCCGAGGTGCATGTCCTCGTAGTCGATCTCGCCCATGTTGGCGTGGCGCCGGAAGTCGGCGTTGGTAGAGAACGGTGCGCGGAACTTAATGGCGCGCGCGTTGGCGAAGTCGCCTTCGAGGCTCTGGCACGACGAGGCGCCCGTTATTATGCCCACGGCAAACTCTCTGCCGCTCTCGTGTTCGGCAACGGCGCGCTTCGAGAGTTCGCGTGTCACCGCCTTGGGCACGCCGCTTGGCGTGAATCCGCTGAATGCCACCGTGTCGCCGTTGTTTATCATTGCCGCGCCCTGGGCGGCAGTAATGTGTGTGTAAGCCATTTTCAAGTGTTATTATCCTGCGTGGCGTGCCCATGCGGCCGCCTTTCGGGTGCAAAAATAACACTTTTATGTGGTATAATTATACAAATGCAAGCAAAATAATGTATGATTATATAGAAAAAGGAGTAAATG